>DAIQNO010000203.1:0-4967 GCA_036788355.1 Opitutales bacterium
CAATGTTGCAGCCCAGGCTCAGCAAAAGCGGCTCACGGGCGCGAGGTAGCGGTTCAACCGTAGCGATCGGGGCACTCGCAGGCGGCGGTGGATCGGTTTTTTCAGAGGAAGTCATGGCTTAAAGGTGGCTGAAAAGTGGGTTGGCAGCAGTGAAGTCGTCAGTTGGGACAGGGTGCCTCGTCGCTGGTGTTTAGGCGTTGGGCTGGAGTTGGAAGCCGTCCTTACGGTCGAGAATCGTCCAGCCGAGGGCAGTGACCTCGGCGCGGAGACGGTCCGCCTCGGCAAAATTGCGTTGGGCCTTGGCCTGCCACCGTTGTTCCGCGAGAAGTGAAACTTGAGCCGGGATCCTCTCCACAGCGGCCGCCGTCGCCGCCGCACGGACTTCTGCGGGCGCCAGCGGGTCTAATCCCAGAGCCCAGAGAAACCCGCCCAGGGCCTGAAATTGACCACGCAGGGCGATGGCCTCGATGTCCGGTTCGCGTTCCAGGTCTCGCAGGGCCGAAAAGAGGAGCCCGAGGGCCGCCGGGATGTTAAGGTCATCGGTCAGGCAGGCCCATGCTTCGCCGAAAACCCCCGTGGTGGTGTAGGGGCAGGGCTCTAGCAGCGGGCGGATGGCGGTCGCGGGCTCCCCCAGGAATCCGGCCAACTTCGCCAGGCTCTTGGCGATTTTGTCGAGGGCACTGCGGGCGGCATCGAGGCTGTGGAGGGTGAAGTTGAGCTGCTGCCGGTAGTGGCCGGCCAGCAGGGCGAAGCGCACTTCCATCGGGTGGTAGCCGAGGGCCGTCAGGTCATCAAGGCGGTAGAAGTTGCCGAGGGACTTGCTCATCTTGGCCCCATCGACCAAAAGGTGGGCGCAGTGGAACCAGTGGCGTGAGAGCGGTCGGCAACCGGTGGCGTGCTCACTCTGGGCTATCTCGTTGGTATGGTGCGGGAAGCAGAGGTCGATGCCGCCCCCGTGAAGGTCGATGGTCGGCCCCAGGATGGTCCCGATCATCGCGGAGCACTCCAGGTGCCAGCCGGGCCGTCCCTCCCCCCAGGGAGCTGGCCAGGAGCAATCTCCGTCGTCTGCCTTCCGTGCCTTCCACAGCGCAAAGTCGCGGGCACTGTCGCGATCGTATTCATCGGCGTCGTTGGGCTGCCCGGCAGAGTTCTCGGCCTGGGTCTGGAGATTTTGGCAGTCGAGGTGGGCCAGCTCGCCGTAGCATGGATCGGCTGCCACCCGGAAATACACCGACCCATCGCCTGAGCGGTAGGCGTGACCAGTGTCCAGCAGCCGCTGCACCAGTGCTACCTGTTCCGGGATGTAGTCGGTGGCCCGAGGCTCGTCGTGCGGCTTCAGCAGGTTCAGCGCGGCGCAATCGGCATGAAACTTCGCCGTCCAGCGGTCGGTGAAATCGCGCAGTGGGACACCCTCGGCCAGGCTCCCGCGGATGGTCTTGTCATCGACATCCGTGACGTTGCGGACGTGATGCACCGACACCCCTTCGAGCTCTAGAACGCGGCGGAGGACATCCTGCAGGAGGAAGGTGCGAAAATTGCCGATGTGCGCCGGTCCGTAAACCGTGGGGCCGCAGCAGTAATAGCGGAAGGGCTGGTCAGGTGCCACGGCTTCCAGGGGCTTCACGGCCTGGGTCAGGGTATCATAGAGGTGAACCGGCATCGCAACAGGGCAATGACAGTGACCCCGGATTGGCAACAGCGGAATCGCTGAAACGCTATTCTCCACCGAGTTAAGTTCGTAGCCGAGTTTGCCAGGCCAACCCATCCCCAAGGGAGTGATAGGTAAAAGTCCCGATGCCTGCAACCTGCCCCAGCAGCCAGCCCCTCCCCCGCGGGGAGATCACCCCAACCGGCGGGGTGAGGGCCGCGTCTAGCTGGAATTTCTTTCCTCCCCGAACTGGCACCTCCTGCGGTCACGCCGTAAGGCCCGCAGAGCAGGCCGAAGAGTCCCCTCAGGGCTTCGGCAGCCCCCGTTGGCTGGGCAGCGGCCCGCGAGAGCCCCAGCCGACAGGCACCGGCTCCGCGTCCGAAGCGGTCGAGGCCCGTTTCTCCGACCGCTGGGCCGTCCCACAGGAGTTTTCCCACTGCTACAGCGAGCCGTCGCCCGGCTTGCCCCCTGCGCTGCCAGAAAGGAAGCTGACCTGGGAGGAAATCCTCGCCAAGTATCCGCGTCGACTGTCGGCCAGAATACACCCGCCTTACCAAGAGGGCGGCCACCCCCCTGGCAGCACCCCAGTGAAGTGGGATGCCGATGGGCACCCGCTGCCCGACGAGGAAACGACCGAAACCGCCCCTCCCGTCGCCCCCCTCAGGCCCACCACGCGGCCCCAGGCCGTCTCTTCACTCCACGCAGCGCATCTGGATGGAATCGACCATCCGGCTGGAGCCCAGCACGTTGGTGATCACCACCATCCAGTCCCCATCGACCACCGTCCAGTCCCGCTTCCCGTCCTTCAGAAGCCGGAAAGCCTTCAAGATGGTGGCCTCACTGTCGGGCTCAAAGTTAATCAGGAACGGCTCGATGCCCCACATCAACGGCATCTGCCGAAAAAGCGGCTCGTTGTCCGTAAAGGCAAAAATGGGGCAGTGCGACGGTCGCAGGGCGGAAAGCACCTCCGGCAGGAAGCCGGTGCGGGTAAAGACCATCACGCCCGCCTTGAGGTCTTGGGCCAAGATCGTCGCCGAGCGCAGCAACTGGCTCTTCGGCGTCCGCAGGGGCAGCTCCTCCCGGGCTCCGTAGGGCTCGTTAAACTCGATTTTCTTGGCAATCCGCGCCATCACCTCGACGCACTCGACGGGATACTTCCCGACCGTCGTCTCACCGGAGAGCATCACCGCGTCGGCGTGCTCAAAGACGGCGTTGGCGATGTCGGTGACCTCGGCGCGGGTCGGCAGCGGCTGGGTAATCATGCTCTCCAGCATGTGGGTCGCGACGATCGCCGGCTTCTTGGCATGAATGCAGGCCTTGATGGCCCGCCGCTGGATGATCGGCAGGTCCTCGTAGGGGCACTCAATACCGAGGTCTCCGCGGGCCACCATCACGCCGTTACTGGCCCGGATGATGTCGTCCAGGTTAGCGATGCCACTCTGATCCTCGATCTTGGCGATCAGCCGCGCCTGGGAGCCCCGTTGCCGCAGGTAGTCCCGCAAGGTGTCGAGATCCTTGGCCTCCCGGACAAAGCTCAGCGCGTAAAGCTCCAGGTCCAGCTCGATCCCGACGTCGATGTCGGCCTTGTCCTTATCCGTCAAGGCGGGCAACCGCACGTAGGTGCCCGGCAGGTTGACGTGGCGCCGGCGCCCGATCGGCCCCGGAATAGCGACCTGACAGCGCACGCGGTCCGGGCGAATTTCCGTAATGGTCATCCGCACCAGGCCACTATCCACGAGCAACGTCCCGCCGACCTCGACATCCTCGTTGAGATGTTGGTAATTCACCGTAACGCCGCGCACCCCGGCCTCCAGCCGCTCCTCCAAGGTGCCCTTGGTGATAAAGTCGAAAGTCTCACCCACCTGCAGTTCGATGGTCTCGGCCACGTCTCCGGTGCGGATTTCTGGCCCCTTCACGTCCATCATGATCGGCACCTGCACGCCCACCTCCCGCGCCACCTTGCGCACCCGCGCCACGGTGTCGCGCACCCAAGCATGATCGGCGTGGGCCATGTTCAAGCGACAGACGTTGGCCCCAGCCCGGAACAATCGCGCCAGCACGTCCTCCGGGGTGGTCGCAGGGCCAATCGTGAAGACAATTTTAGTTCGGCGGTAAGACGCTTTCATACGGGAGGCAGGTTGAGGTGGCGCGACCGATGCAGCAAGGATAATGCCCAAAGAATGCGATGCCCGCCCGACGGTTCTCACCACGGTTTCCCCAACTCGCTATCGGAGCCCCCTGCCGCCTCAGTTTTTCGCCGCCCGACGCGGCCAGCCGAGGGAAACCAGGTAGGCTGCCGCCGCGGTCAGGATCATCGTCGGCCCGGTGGGCAAGTCGGCGGCATAGCTCAGCAGGATGCCGCCGACGCCCGTCACCGCACTGGCCACGCTGCCCCAGAGCACCAGCTCGCCAAAACTCCGGCTCCACCGCTGGGCGATCGCCGTCGGCAGGGAAATCAAGGCCACCACCAACACGATGCCCACCAGCAAAGTCAGCAAGACCGCGACCACCGCCAGCAGCAGCTCCACCAGCCGCCGGATCTGACCCACCGGCACCCCCCGCGTCTGGGCAAAGTCCGGGTCGAAGCAGACCGCCTCGATCTGCCGAAATCGCCACGCTCCCAAGCCGACAACCACGGCGGCCAGCCCCCCGCCCATCCACAGATCCCCTACCGAAAGCAGCAAAATATCGCCAAAAAGGTAACTCATCGGGTCAAGGTAGCCGGGTATCCTCGCCAAGATCAGCAGCCCACCCGCCATCCCCACCGCCCAGACCGCCCCGATCAGCGGCTCCAACTGCGCCGGTGCCCCCTGGCGGCACCACCCAAAGCCAAAGGCCGCCAGGAGCCCGACGATCAACGCCCCCAAGGCCGGGTCCGACCAGCCCCAGCCCACCACCACTTGCAGCCACAACGCCGCCGCCACCCCACCCAACGAAGCGTGGGAAATCGCCGCCACCAGGTAACCCAGCCGCTGCGCGGTAGCTATCGCCCCGGCCAGGCCGACGGTGGGGCTGCACAACAGCACCATCAACAAGGCGTAGCGCAGAAACGGGAAATTTCCTGCCCACAGATCTTCCCAAAGCTCGGCCATCACCGCTCCGCTGGCCCCCTGTCCGCTCCGCTGTTTTCCCCAGCAGTACCCACCTGGCAGTCCTCCCCGTGGGAGAGGCACTGCTCATGCAACACCGCCACCGCACCCACCCCGTCGATCCCAAGGTGCGACGGCCCGATCCGGCGCGTCGGGTGCTCATGCACGGTGCGATTAACGCACAGGGCAAAGTCCGCTTCGGCCTCCAGATACGTCAGGTCATGGGTCAC
>DAIQNO010000204.1:0-4908 GCA_036788355.1 Opitutales bacterium
AGGAATCCGCCGCCACCAAGCTCCGGGAAACCACCGCTGAAGCAGCGAGGCTCGCTCGCACCGTCGCCGACGCCACCGACCGGCACCTCGCCGCACTCGAGCAGCGCGATCGCCTGGTGGGCCTCACCGCGCAGGTGCAGGCCAGCCAGAAGCTCTCCGACGACCTCCAGGCGGCCCGCCGAGGGGTCGCGGGGCTGGCAGCCTTCACCGAAGCGGCGGTCAAGGGCCTCCGAAAGCGGCAACGCGAGGCGGAAAAAGCCCAGGCGGAGCTGGAGAGCTTCGCGCTGCGCATCGAGGTACTCGCGGCCGAGGGGGTCTGGGTGTGCGGTGGCCGCGTCCTCGCCGTCGGCGATGCCTTGACCCTAACCGAGTCCGCCGAGATCACCCTGGGCCCCGGTAACCGCCTCGGCTTGACGCCCGGCGGCACCTCCAACCTTCTCGACGCCACCCACCGGGCCACCCAAGCGAAGACCGCCTTGGCCAACGAGCTGGCCCAGTTGGGCGTGCCCAGTATCGAGGTGGCCGAGGAACGCGCTCGAGACCGCCTCCTGGGTGAGAAGCAGGTCGAGTCGCTCACCGCGCAACTCGACCGGCAACCCTTGGCCGAGCTGGAGGCCTCGCTCAAGGCCGCTGAGGTGACGTTGGAGCGGCTCCTCGGTGAGCGTGAGGCCCAGTTGGGGCTTCTCGCCGAGCCGCCCGGCCTGGCCGAAGAGCCGGAGGCCGCCCGGCGACTTCAACAGGACGCCCGAGAAAAATCGTCCGCCGCCGAAGCCGTCGAAGCCGAGGCCATCGCGGCGGAAAAACGGCTGCGGAAGCACCGGGAAAAGTGCCAGCAGGAGCTGGCCGCGGCCACCGAAGCCCGCGACCAGCAGCGATCTGTGGCGGAAGCCGATCGGAGCCGCCTGGCCCACGAAACGGCCCGGCTGGGCGACGCGACCGCCCGGGCAGCCCGTCTCGCCGAACTCCAGTCCGTCTGGCGCCAGGCCCAGTCCACCGAGGCGGCGCTGGTGGCCCAGCTCGACCGCCTCGAGCCGGAACAGGTGGGGCACGACCTAACCCGCTTGCGGGCGGCTCTGGAAGCCAACCAGCGCCTGCGGGAGGACGCTTCCGGTCGGGCCGGTTCCGCCCAGGGACGCCTGGAACTCGGCGGCTCCAGTGACCCGGAGCGCGACTTCAAGGAGGCCACCGCCCTGGTGGAGCGTTCGCAACGCCACCGCGACGACCTCTGGCACCGCGTGACAGCCCGGAAGTTCCTCCTCGATCGGCTTGAAGCTGCCCGCAAGAAAAACGCCCAGCAACTGGCGCTGCCGCTCCAGCAAGCCGCCGCACTTTACCTCGGCGACCTTTTCGAGCGCGGCTCCACCGTCACCTTCAACCCCGCCAGCGTCGATTTCTCCGACTACACCATCACCCGCCCTGGCCACGGCACCTTCTCCTTCCACGCCCTCAGCACCGGCACCCGAGAGCAGGTCGCCCTCGCGCTCCGGCTGGCCCTCGCGGAGGTGCTCGCCGCAGACCACGACGGCTCCTTGCCCGTCGTCCTCGACGACGCCTTCACCAACGCCGACCAGGATCGCCGTCGCCTCTTACAGCGCCTCCTCGATCGCGGCGTCCGCCAGGGCCTCCAGCTCGTCATCCTGACCTGCCACCCTGAAAACTACCAGCAACTCGCCGCCGCCGAAGTCGCCCTCCGCCCACCTCTGTCCGCCGATTCACGACCATCTTCCCCGGACTACTGAGTCGTGCCCGTTGCTCTCCGGCCAAAACGCCCAACCGCGCCCATTCCCTGGAGCGAACCTAGGCCCCCACCGGATGACAATCTGTAAACCCCTGACCGTCAACTTTTTATCAATGGAGCCAGCTGTCGGACTCGAACCGACGACCCACTGATTACAAATCAGTAGCTCTACCAACTGAGCTAAGCTGGCCAAAGAACGGAAATCCTAGGCCGCCGGCCTCGGGAAGCGGAGGGGGCGGCATCGGGAAGAGAATCAACTAAGTGAGGTTGTTCTGAGCGGCGGCGTGCTGTCAACCGTGAAAGAGGCGAGGCCGGTCGGTAGAGTTCTTCGACGTCTCGCCAGTCAGTCGAGTTCCTGGGGCTCCAGGAGGGGGGTGACGTCGGGTAGGCGGATGGCGCGGTGGCCGGCGGTGTCTCGGGCGAGGTAGGGGTCGGGTGGGCGGACGAGGTCGATGGGTTCTTCGGGGAGGTTATCTTCGTCGATTTCGAGAAAGTCCACGGCGTCGAGGTCTTCATCGAAGAGCAGCGAGATGCGGCGGGGCTCGGGGGTGAGGATGAGGGCGGGGTTGGGGACGCGGTCTTTTTTGACGTAGAAGAAGGGGGCGGGGAAGTGCTCCTTTTCAAAGTAGGCGAGAAAGCTCTGGAGGTCGGTCGGGGAGATGCCGTCGCGGCGGGTCAGCAGGACGACATCGGCGAAGTGGACGCAGGCGCGGTGCCAGAGGGTCAGGGTTTCGGCGTGGGCCACCTGGTGCTGGCAATGGACGGCGGTGATGATGCGGGTGAGGCTGAGGCGGTGGTAGCGCAGCCAGTCGTGAAAGGCTTCGATGATGTCGCCGGGGTGGGTGTCGCCACGGGGGACGATGAAAAGGGCCTCAGCGTCCTCGGGAGGCGGTGGAAAGGCCTGATCGTGGAAGCCGACCAGGGTGGTGGCGGCCCGCTGGGCGAGGGCCGTTAACCCTGGGGAACCGGGCTCTGGCAACGGGTTGGACTGGCTGGCGGCAGCGTCGTGGGAGGTGGCGGATGGGTAGGCTCCTGAAGGGCACGGTGGGGCGGCCTCGGGCGCTCCAGTCTGGTGGGCCGTGCCGGTGCCGTGGGCGGTGTCAGTAGCTGAGGCAGTCCAGTCAGCGGGCGCTGCTGGTCTTTCCCAGGCATGGGCCACCCAGACGGGCTCTGCCTCTTCGAAGGCCCCGTCGATTAGGTCGGCCAGCAGGAGACGGCGGCGGGTGCCGCGCAGTCCGAGGAAAAGATAAACTGGGGGCGGAGAGTCCATGTTATTCCAGGGAGATCCGGATGACTTGGGTTTCATTGTCGCGCTCGATCAGCAGGACGACTTCGCGTCGGCTGGTGTCCTCAGCGGCGGTCTGGAGGGCGGCGGCAGCCTCGGGGTAGGTGGCGATGCTCTGGCCGTCGATGGCCTTGACCCAGTCGCCTTGGCGGAGTCCGCCGGAGTGGGCGCGGGCGTTGAGGTCAACGAAGCTGACGATGGCACCGTCCACCTCGGCCTTCAGGAGGCGGCGATCGGCGCTATCCCCGGCGAGGAACTGCCGGATGCTGAGGCCGAGGCGTGGGAAAAAGGCGTGGGGTGCCTTCCGGGGCGTGGCCGGGGTGCTCCCGAGGGTCAGCGCGAGGTTGAGCGTCTCGGTGCCGCGAATCACGGCCAGGTTGAGCGTTTCACCAGGGTGTCGCTGCTTAAAGGCGCGGTCGGCCCAGCGGACGCTCATTCCCAGGGGCACCAGGCGCGGGATGGGCTGGCCGTCGATGCCGGTGACGATGTCTCGGGCCTGGAGGCCGGCGGCGGCTGCCGGGCCGTCGGTATAGACTTCGCTGACGATGAGGGCACCCTGCGAGCGCAGGTCGAGGAAGTCCGAAGTGTCGCGATCCACCGGTTGCACCCCGACGATGCCGAGCCAGGGGCCGGGATCGCCGGAGGGGTCGGACGGAATGCGGTTCAGCGTAGCCAGAAAGTCTGAGGCGACGCGGACAACCGTCGATTCATTCTCATTCTGGAGTTGGGCGCGGAGGTTACGGTCCGTGAGGGCTAGACGATAGGGTTCATAAACCGCGGCCAAAATCCAGCCCGCGAAGGTGCCGTCCTGGTGAAAGGCGGCGGCACCGGGCTTACCGAGGGGGGCATTGGTGAAGGCGACATCGGTGGGCAGCGGAACCACCTCGCTGACCTGGCCTTGCAGTCGATACGGGTAAAAGTCCCAGTCGCGCCCGTTGATACCCAGCCCCCACAGGATTTCGCCCATTTTGGGGTCGCGGCTGCCCCAATCGGCGATCGGGGTGAAACGGGCGGCGTGCGCCGGGTTGTTCAGGCGGAGGTAGTGGTTACCGGTCAGGTAATCCTGGCCGAGATAGGTGGCGGGATACCCATCGGTATCCTGCCGGAGGGGAAAAACCCGGAAATCCCGCAGGCGCTCCACCGGCACCCATTCCGGAAGGCCGCCAGCCTGCAAGACGAGGGTGCCTTGTGCGTCGATCACCAGCGCAATCTGCGACCCCGTCTGCCGGTCCAACTCCTGTTGGACGTAGTATTCCACCGCCGCCACCGACGACAGCCGGGCCTCAAAGAGAGCGCGAAGTTGCCCGATGGCCTCGGGAGAGGCCGGCGCCGACGGCGCAGCGACCGCTGAGGCCACCTCCCCGGCGGTTTCCTGGCCTGCGGCAGCGGGCGGGGCGACCGAGATCACCGCCGTCGCGATAAAAAGCGCCGCCGCGATCATCCGGACGGGGTGCCAGCACAGTGCCTCGGCTCCCTGGGAGGGCCGCTGGAGCGGGGCTTCGGAAGAGGGCAGTTGAAGGACCGTGGCACGGAGGCTTGTCTGGGTGGTGATTTTCATTCTAGAAAAGAAACCGCAGGTTAGCCCGCGTCGCAACGGAAAACCGGGAATCCCTGGAATCGAGCAGGTTGTCCGCTCATCGTAACGGGGCCAGAGCTGGGTTGAACAAGGTTTATCGCCATTAAGCCGTCACGGATGCACGTAAACGCTAGTGTCCTGCGAGTTAAGTTCATAGCCTAGTTTGTCAGTTCAACCAGCCCCCACGCGGCGAAAGGTGACAGCCGACATCGGGTTGCGCGCGGCGTATCATCGGCTCAGGCCAACCAGCCCCACCGGGGCGACAGGTGATAGAAAACACGGAGTTGGTTGTGGCGTGTCAACGGCTTT
>DAIQNO010000205.1:0-657 GCA_036788355.1 Opitutales bacterium
GGCGGTGCCGTCAAAGCTGTTGCCCGTCGTGCTGCCTGCCAGCCTGATAAATCCGCTTCCGCCCACTTTCCCGAGTGCCACGCTGCCCGATGCCGGAGCGAAGACCATCTGGCTATTGCCATTCGTAAAGTTGAGGTTCACGGACGGTGCCCCGGTGATGGCTGAAGTGATGAATGCCATGTCGGTGAAGTTGCTACCAGTCGAGGTGCCCGTGGTGATGGAGCCGCCGGCTGCGAAGTTCAAAGTGCTGCCTGTGATCGTATATTTGTTGGAGGTGGTCAGGCCGTTGAGGGTGAGCGCCTTGAGATAAATGGGTTCGCCCAGTGTGACGGTGCCTGCGGTTCCCTCGAAGATGGCGGTGTCCCCGCTTTGCCAGGTGGCGGTGTTGTAGGGGCCGCCGGTGACGGCTCCCCAATTGGCGGTGCTCGTGTTCCAGGTTTTGGCTCCGGAGGAGTAGAGGATTCTGGGTATGGCCCATGTGGTGGCCGAGGCCACTGCCGACCAAGCCGTGGCGGTCTGGGTCGGACTCTTGTCGCGGGCGCGGACGCGGTAGGAATACTGGGTCACATCTGATAAACCGGTATCGGTGTAGGTCGGGCTATCCTGCCAGCTACTGCTGTGACCGCCACCGGCGGTGCATTCGAAGAAATACTCGAC
>DAIQNO010000205.1:677-1292 GCA_036788355.1 Opitutales bacterium
GGGTTGGGCGTCGGCGCGGTGGTGTCCGGCACGGGTGTGGTGGCCGAGGCCACTGCCGACCAAGCCGTGGTGGACTGGGCCGGACTCTTGTCGCGGGCGCGGACGCGGTATGAATACTGGGTATTACCTGATAAACCGGTGTCGGTGTAGGTCGGGCTGTCCTGCCAGCCACTGCTGTCACCGCCACCGGCGGTGCATTCGAAGAAGTATTCGACACCGCTCGGGTCGGTGGCGGTGGTGGCCGTCATGGTGATCGAGGATTCAAGGACCACGGCGGGCAGAACGGCAAAGCTCATCGGGTTGGGCGTCGGCGGGGGGGTGTCGGGGCCGGCTGCGGTGAAGTTCCAGGTCGTGTCGTTGGTGATGCCGGCGAAGCTGTTGCCCACGCTGTCGTCGAGGGCGGTGGCCGCGATCTGGATGGCGTAGCTCTTGTCGGCAAGGAGATTCGCCGTCGGGTTGATGGTCAGAGTCGCTCCCGAGATCGTGACTTGGGTGGTGTCGGTGACCGCAATAGTCTCCTGCGTTGTTCCGTCGGTCAGGTTCTTGATCGTGATGTTGCCGGTACCCCGCACAATGTTCTCGCTGAAGGTTGCCACGAGGTCGGTGGCGTGCCCC
>DAIQNO010000205.1:1302-4906 GCA_036788355.1 Opitutales bacterium
CGAGATCGTGACTTGGGTGGTGTCGGTGACCGCGATGGTCCTCTGGGAGCCGTCGGTCAGGTTCTTGATCGTTATGTTGCCGGTACCTCCTACGATGTTCTCGCTGAAGGTCGCCACGAGGTCGGTGGCGTGCCCCACGCCGGTGGCGTTGTCCGCCGGGTTGAGGGAGGAGATCGACGGCGGGGTGAAGTCAGAAATCAACAGGTTGGCCTTCGGCAGGGAAAGGATGAGCGCGGTGGCACTGGTCGCCTGCATTCGGGGATTCGAAGAGTAGCCAGAATTGTCGCGGTTGGGTTGATAGTAAAAATTCCCCTCGGGCGTGTGGGCGAGCGTGAACCAGAAGAGGTTGTAATCCAGCAACTTGCGGAAGCTCGGCGGATCGAAGTAGGTACCCATCGCTTCATACGCCATGCCCATCATGGGGTGACCATGCGTATCGGGAAGCGTCTGCGGGTGATCGCCCATGAAGCGGGCGATTTGTAGAGCGCGGGTGCGGTAGGCGGCATTGGGATACGGACTCATCCAGTTTGCGATCGCGGCGGCACCCGAACGTCCACAGTCCGCCCACTCGTCGGGGGGGGCGGCTTGGTCTGCATAATTGACATAGCCGCTTTCGTTCGTGCCCCTGACGAGAAAGTCATAGGCCGCATCGAGGCGGTTGCGATCCACGTTGACGCCCACCCGTTTCATCAGGGCAAAGGCGAGGGCACCTTGCCCGGTCGTCATGGCTATCGGGCCATAGTACTCAAATCCGGGGTTGTGCCCCCAGCCACCAAAGCCGTTGTTGAAGGGGTCACTGAATTCATCAAAGCCCGGGACGATCTGGGAAGTATCCATGTACTGGCTGTCGACGAGGTATCCGTAGAGTGTGTTGAGTTTCGCCAGCACCGCGGCATCGTTGGTTTTGTGATAGTATTCCGACAAGTAGATCGCGGCAGCGATATATATCCAGTTGTCCAAATCGGCGGGAGCTATCGGAGCATTGGTTCTAGCCACCATAGAGTCCTTGAGTTTTCTGGCGGCGGTCATGCTCGCGGCACTGCCATCGCTCAGCAACGCCAGCCCGGCGAAAAGTTCAGAGGTGTCGCTTTCCGACCATGACCCGTCGGACTGCTGGATGTTGCGGAGAAAGGTCAGCGCCTCACTCAGCATGAGGTCGGACTTCGGGCAGTTCACGGGCCATGTGGGAGAGAAACTTCCATACGTTGTTCCGACATTGAGGTCTTGGTTCGTGGTGGTGCCTCCCCTTCTGCGGGTCACGCTGAGAATCCCATCGGTGCCCTGAACGGCATCCAGGGCGATTCCGAACTCACGGATCGGCCCCCGGGCTCCGAAGACTGCCGGGCTATAGCCATCCTGGTGACCTTGGGTGAACGCCTGCCCCTCGACACCCGTGATCACATCATCGACTTCGAATTTGCCGGCGGCGGGGGTGTTTGGGAAAACATATTTCACCACCAGAGTTTTCTTTTGGGCTGGATTGAGTTTCACCCTCATTCCCGTGATTCCGAGATTGTAGAACCAGCCCGGCACGACGTTATCAGGGGCGAATTCTGTCGTTTCCGACCACGGGAAGTCGCCGTCGTAATCCACTTGGGCGGCAAGCGGAGTGCAAAAAAGACACAGGGCAAGTAGAGGGATGAGTTTCTTCATAATTACAGTTGTTTGCTAGTTCTGGATAGCGGGAGTGACGTTGGAAAAGGGTTTGACCGTGATCCGCACGGGAGAGTGCTTTGCGGGCAACTTGCCTTGGCTGACGAACCACACCTCGTCGTTGGTTCGTTCGTTGCCTGGGTAATTGACCATGGCTCCGGAGCTGGTGAAGACAGCGATGATGTCACCGGAGGTCTCGGCCAAGTATCGGCCATTCGCAATCAGCGAGCCGGTGTAGAGCCAGGGACCAGGCGGCATGAGTTCTCCGGTTTTGGTGTTTTTTACCAACTCGTTTATGCACAAGGTCTTTTCCGAGCCGTCCGACTGCCAGCTCGCGGAAATCGAGAGTCGTGCACCGTTTTTCACCTCTTCAGCCACTTCCGGGTATTTGCCCGTGGGGCGGTGTTCGGGGGTTCGGATCTGGAATAGTTCCGGCGAAGAAGGATAGTCCAACAACTTGAAGGCGACGTTGAGATCAATCGGGCTGATGGCGCATGAGAAAAGCGACTCATGGATTTTTCCTTTCTCGGTAACGAGCAGGAACTCGATGAGGCCCCCGGTTTGGTTGACCCGCGCGTCGAAGGAAATCTCGCGCGTGCTCTTTCGTAGAGTGACGCCACCCACGATGAGTTGATCATCGTCGATTCTCCTCACTTCCGATGGGGTCGGGTGGGGCGCGACCTGGGCGGCTTTCGCTGGCTGGTCGGCGGTGTTCCCTCCAGATGTGGAGTGCCCCGGATGAGTAGCGGAGCGGTTTGTGCCCGTGATTTCGCTTGAGGCGGTGGGGTCGGGCGGCGTGGATTGCGCGGTGCAGACTCCGATGATGGAGAGGTCGAGTGCCAGAGCACGCAGGGTGATCCTGATGAGGCGGGTGCTGTTCTGAGTTTTCATGGGTTATTTACTTATTTCGTCTTATCAGTTGAGCAATGCTCCATTTATCCGCCTGCCATGCCGCGTGAAAGGTTTTTTCTATTGCCAACCAATCCGGAATAAACCAGGTTTTCACCATGAGAAACCTGCATATCCGTTCCGCGTCCGGGCAGTTGGCGGAATATCTCAAGGAGGAGATCCGTGCTGGGCGATGGACGGAGAATATGCCAGGCGAGACTTGGCTAGTCACCCACCTGCAGGTAGGGCGGGAGACGGTGAGGGCGGCGCTGGCACAGTTGGAGAAGGAGAACCTGCTGGTAGGACAGGGAACAGGGCGGCGGCGGAAAATCACACTGCCGGACAAGCCCAAGAGTCCATCGCTGCGGGTGTGCATCCTGATCATGGATATGGTTGACCGCCGCGTCCCACACATAATGGATCTCGAACATGCACTGGAGGAGGCGGGACACACCGTATTTTTCGCGCCAAAGACCTTGAGCGATCTGGGTATGAATGTCCTCAGGATCGCACGGATGGTAGAGGAGAGCGAGGCAGACGCATGGATTGTTGTGTCAGCATCGCGCGAGGTGTTGGAATGGTTCGCCGCGCGGGCAACGCCAGCGTTTGCGCTGTTTGGGCGTCGACTAGGATTACGGATCGCAGGTGTCGGACCGAACAAGGTGCCGGTAATTTCGTGCATCACGCGGAAGTTAATCTCGCTTGGCCATCGGCGGATCGTAATGCTGACCCGCAGCGTGCGGAGGTTGCCACGGCCGGGAAATCTCGAGCAGGCTTTTCTCGACGAACTGTCGGCTCACGGCATCGTTACCGGTTCCTATAACCTCCCGGACTGGGAAGAGAGCGTAGACGGGTTTTATGCACGTCTGGACTCATTGTTCCGAGTCTCGGCACCGACGGCGCTGATCGTCGATGAGGTGCCGTTTTTCTTGGCGGTGCAGCAGTTTCTTGCGGAGCGGACGATCCGAGTCCCGAATGATGTTTCGCTGGTCTGCACGGATGCCAGCATGGATTTCGACTGGTGCCGGCCGAAGGCGTCGCACATCTGCTGGGACCATCGCCC
>DAIQNO010000206.1:0-4903 GCA_036788355.1 Opitutales bacterium
AGGCCATGCTCCGCAACCACAGTTGCTGGCGTGGCAGAGGGTTTCCAATTTTTCAGGAAAGCAATGTCACTCTCGGAAAGCACCTGCTGCGCGAAAGTGACGCGTTTCCCGTCGCGGTCGACCGTCACCTTGCCCGTGTTGGCGTTGTATCCAATCAGCTCACCTTGAAAGGTGCTTTTGCCATCGGCGCTGGTCCAGGTGCGGGCTTGGATGCCGAGCACGGTGAGCGAGAGGATGGCGAGGATAACGGCCTTTGTTTTCTTGCTTGTTGTCATACCTAATTCCTTGTGTATTGGGTTTATGACTGGATAGGAGGAACTCGTCGCATTTCATGCTACAAACTCTCTGATGTAACCGGTCTGCTCGAGCTTCTTGCGCGACATCTCAAGGTCGAGGTCGCCGTAATGCTTGATGGGATTCCCGTGGGCATTGAGGAGGGTGGTGTACCAGTTGCCGATGGTCTTGTGCCCTTCGGTGGCATGGTAAGGCAAACGGAAATAGCGGCCGACAATATCGAGTTTGCAATTGTTCCCCGCAAGGATGACGAAGGGTGCCTCCAAGCCGAAGGCGTGATGGGTTTCGCCGCCTTCGGGGAAATACATGATCATGGTGTTGTCGAACATCGTGCCTTTGCCCTCGGGCTCGGCCTTGAGGCGCTCGACGATGCGGGCGACCTGCTGGATCTGGCCGATGCGGATGTTCTCGCGGATCTTGTCGCCGGGAACTCCGCTGAATCCTCCTCCGTGTCCAAGGGAGTGGATCGAAATGTTGTCGCCTTCGTTGCCGGGCAGCCCCCGGATGGGCGTGGAGAGTTCGTCGATCGTGTAGGTGACAACGTTGGTCAATCCGGTGATGAGCGCCGCGATGAGAATCTCGGTCATGGCTTCCTGTTTCTCGGGGTAGCTCGCGTTGTGCCCGCCGTCGGCGTGGATTTTCCCGATCTGCGGGATGTGCTGGGCGATGGAACCGGCCATTTTCGACAACTTGAGGTTGCGCTCCACGGTGGATTCGATCGAGTCGATGTGGTTGCTGAGCTTGAGCTTTTCGTAGCCCTGCAGGACGCTTGCTTTGAAGGATTCCTCACTTTCGAGGAATTTGAACATGGCGTTGTCGGTATCCACGGAACCGGGATTGGTGACGGCGCCGAAGAGTTCGTTGAAAGCGGTCTGCGGATCCGCGTAGCAGTAGTTGCGCTGGTGCGGGCCGGAGGCGGAATAGCCGGAGACGATGCCGGTGCGGAAGGCGGAGTAGTTGCCGGTCAACGAGAGCTCGACGTGTCCGAAAGGGGACGGGAAAAGCTTGGCGAGTTCGAAATCGATGGTGGCGCGCTTGATGCCGCTGAGCGAATTCTTGTTCGATTTGTAAGCACCCATGATCGAGGAATACGAATAATGGCCGTTCTCGCTCATCATGGAGGACAAGCCCTGGAGGATGCAGAGGTTGTCCTTGTGCTTGTCGAGCGCCCGCAGATAGACCGGAAGCTCGCGGTCGCGCAAGTCCAGCTCGAAGGCCTGCTTTTTGTCTTCGAGGGCTTTTTCAGCAGCGGTGAGACTTGGCAGCGCGACTTCATTGGGCCGCTCGCCGTTGGATTTGCGGATGAAGACGAAACGCTTGGGGAAACTGTTTTCTGAGGGCGTTGCTCCGAATGCGCGGAAGAAGGGCGTGAGCGCGAGGGCACCTGTGCCGAGGGCGGTGGATTTGAGGAAGTCTCTTCTGTTTTTCATAAGATTAGTTGGTTGGTTTGCGATAGATGAACGAGTCGGAGGTGAGCAGTGAAAGGATTACGGCGTCGAAGCTGCCGCCGCTCTCGAGGTAGGCATTGTCGGCATCGATGAGGGTTTTGGAGTCGGAGAGGACTTCGTTGCGCCCCATGAAAAAGCGGAAAGCGTGGCGGATGATGGACTGCCGGACCTTGGAGGATTTCCCGAGCCGCTCAATCAGGTCGATCGCGTCTTTGACATCCCCATCCAGCTTCGGGTCGCCGGTGCCTTCAAGGCGGCCGGTGGCGTTCACCGGTAGGGTTTTGTAGATGTCGCGCAGGTCGTCTTCCGGCGAGCCTTTCTCGGGCATTTTCGTGATGAGATTTTCCGGGTGTTCGAGGAATTCCTCGGTGCGGAAGCGTCCGAAGTCGTCATACATCTCGAAGGTCGTCCCAAGCGGGTTCATCTGAACGTGGCACTGCCAGCAATAGGATTCCCCGGTCTTGATATCGAGGCGCTCGCGGAGGGTCTTGGTGTGATCCTCGGGAATGACCGCATCCACCGTGATGGGGACATCGGGGACGCTGCCGGCGAGGAGTTTCTCCCGGACCCATTTGCCACGCCTGACGGGATCGGTCTCGGTGTTGGCGGCAAAGGCGATCAGCCAGGCGGGATGGGTGAGGATTCCCTTGCGATGCTCCATTTTCGCGGGTTGCGTGGTGGGGTAGTTCCAGGTCGCCAGATCAATGTTGAAGGACTTCGCCACCTCGTGGCCACCGAGCTTGGCACCCGTGCGGGTCAGCGCTGCGCTCGGGACTGCGAAGACGGTTGAGTAGGGCGCGGTGACAGCCAGCCCGTTGCCAAGCCGTTTCTCGTAGTTGGCCATCATGGGCTTGAAGACCACTTTCGTGTAATCCGTGCGCCCCCCCGCTTTTCCGATCGCGTCCAGATTGAGTCCCGGCATGGGATTCTCCTTCAGGAACGGCAAGTGCTCTTTGAGCTTTTCGGCATCGAAGTTCTCCCAGTCCTTGTCCTTGAAATAGTTGTATATTTTATGGATGCGTTGTGAGGCTTCGGCCATCACCTGATTGTCACCGGTGTGGTAAACATAAAATTCCTCCGTGGTGAGCAAGCGCTCGAAGACGTCTTGATCCTGATTCAGGATGAACTCGACGAGCATGTCCGCTTCGGCGACATACCGCGTGAACATTTTTGAATACTCGCCACCGAAGCGTTTGTTATCCTTGAAAATAGGCAGCATGGCGGGGTAGCCGAAAAACTCGCGGAAGAAACGTAATTTGCGGATCGGGATGTTGGTGACGCTGTCAGCCCCCACCGCTTCATCGATGATGTAATACTGGCTGCGATTTTTGAGCATTCGCTCCACTTCGCGCCGGTAGTCCTCGCGGGTGTTGAGTTTTCCGGATTTTGCCGCCTCCTGCAGTTCCTTGTCAGGGCTGCTGTCCGTGAGGGCGTAGGCGAGCGCGTAACTGGCGTCACGCGGGGACAGCATTTTGCGTCCGTGCCTGTCCGCGCTCCCTTCACCGAATTCCTGCCGATAGACGAAGTCGGTGCGGAGCAGGATCGTCTGCATGAGCCGGTTGACCGCCTGGGGGGTGCCGAGTTTCGGAAGATACTCTTTGGTCAGCTTGATGTATTCGTCCTTCTCTTTGCCGATCGGCGGCCGCTCCATGATCTTGGCGAACAACTCCTCGACGAGCTTGCCGAAGGTCTCGTCGGAAATGACCGTGTTCTCACGCTCGCGACGGAACCCATCACTCCACTCGGCCATGCACTTGGCGATGACAGCCGCATACGTGTCCCCGGCTTTGCGGTGCTTGAGCAGCCCGGTGCGGATGGCCGCCAGATCGGATTCCGACGGGGTGAATATCTTGGGGGGGCTCACTTTCCACCGCCTCATGGCCTCCTCCAGGTAGCCACGCAGCCAGGTCACACGGATCATGATGGTTCGTTCGCTGACGCCATGATAGAACCACTCCTGTTCGGCCAACAGGATGAGTTTTTCGCGATCCATCCCTTCTTTCGCGTGCTTCCTGAGTGTGGTGATGATTTTGTCGATTTCCTTGTTATCGGGTCTTGCTACATCAAAGTTCGGATTGGGTGGGTCAACCGGAACCCGCTTTGTCGCGACAAAAGCAGGGAGCATTTTCTCGTGCTTCTCCTTGAAGATGTCGCGCAGCAACTGCTCGATGTTCATATTCAGGTAAGCCTCGCGGGTTGCGAGCGTCTTCTCATGCTCGAATTGGGGTGCCATGATGGCCGCTGCGGTAGGCAGGCCGTTCCTCCTGGCGATGAGGTATGCAGCGGCCTGCTTGGCATTCGTGTGCATCGTCAACAGATGTCCGCCCTCGAGAGTTGTGGTGTCGTAGTAACGGACGCCGCTGTGGGTCGGCAGGAGGAACGGATTGGTGAGATTGACGACGCGGTTGGCGCCGCCGATGAGCGGGTAGCCTTTGCCGTCCACATTGAGCCGCTTGTTGTCGTCCACCAGTTTGTTGAACTTCGCGTTGAAGATGAACTCGCTGATCAGCCAGCGGCGGTCGGGCGTGTAGCCGGGCAGATCCTTGTATTCGCCGGAGAACAATTTCCCGTGATCCACCTTGTTGCCGTAGTCCGGACTGCGCAATTTTTCCTCGAGATTGGATGCATTGTGCGCATGAAGCACACCCGCGAGCCAACTCTCCAACTGCTTCCGCTCTTCCGCAGTGGGCTGGTCTTTCTTCTTCGGCGGCATTTCCTCGAAATGCACCCTCTCGTGCATCCGGTTCAACGCATCCAGAAGTGAGTCCAAGGGCAGCTCCCCGAGATTATCGAGCCGGAACTTGCCTTTTTCCGTCCCTTCTTCGTGGCAATCCGTGCAATAGAAACTCAGGATTTCCTCGATCTTCGGGTCGATCTTGACGTTCGCGGGCTCCGCGTAAAGCTGCGCGGACAACAGCATCAAAACAATAGTAAATCGTGCGGGCATACAGTGGGTTGTGTGTGATCGAAAGTGATTGCTGATGAGCTTCATCTGAGAATGGGAGCGGGTGGATTGTGTTTGCGTTGATCTAGATACGATTGGAATGGGACTTCCATTGATTCGGCATCAAGACAGAGCCTTTTGAATGCCGGTGCTAGGGATTACGTGGATGTTTTCATTGGGATTTCACGGGTAGCCATTCCAACCAGAGCAGCGGCTG
>DAIQNO010000207.1:0-4896 GCA_036788355.1 Opitutales bacterium
GGCAGTGAGACAAAAAGAAACGCCAGCCAATAAACTCTTGGGTTTCCCGAATTTAGGTGCCTTCGTATAACTTGTTTGCCTCCTCGCCAGGGATGCGATGGGCGGCACCGACCTTCGCCTCCGCAACCGGCGAATTATCGAGATCCACCACCGTCACCTCGAAGTTGCTGTAAGGCACCCCGCAGCCCGTGAGCGGCAGCGCAAACAAGGCAAGTAGCAGGGTTGTCGGCAGCCAAAAGCATCGCTGTGATGTTCTTTTCATAAAGATTGAATCAAGTTTTTGGGGTGGCGGCCTCTGCGTGTTGCCTCAGGCCCCCGGCAGGGCCTCGGGCGGGGTCGGCTCGGCGGGGACGGGATGCCGGCCCTTCCAGTCGCGCACAAAGTCCTCTAGCTCGCGGATGGCGGTGGCCTCGGAGGGCTCGGCGCTTAGGCGGGCGGCCAGTCGTTCACTGTTTTGGCGGTAGAGGGGGTTCCGCTCGATCCGGCGCACGCAGCGGATCAGGCGCTCTGGCCAGTTGTGCTTGGGCAGGCGGCGTCCGACCTTCTGACGGCAGATTTCTGAGGCCCACCAGTGCTGATCGGCGATGTGCGGCACCACGATGTGCGGCTTGCCCGAGTAGAGCACCGAGGCAGTTGTTCCGGCCCCGCCGTGGTGGATGACGACCGAGGCGAAGCGAAACAGGCAGTCGTGGGAGAGGTCGCCGATTAACTTCACCTCGGGGCGCACCACGCTGAACGAGAGTCCGGCCCAGCCGCTTTGGATAATCACCTTCTTGCCGCGTGGCCAGTGCTTGAGGAAGCGCACCATCGTCCGATGGACATTGTCGAAGGCGACACTTCCAAAGTTGATCACCGGAACCTCCTCGCCTTGTGTGAAGGCCTTGAGTTCGGCCTCGCGGACGGGATCTTCCGGGCTCTGCCAGCGTTGGAAACCCACGTAGCGAAAACGGTCGGCGCAGGGGTAGGCTGCCCCGAGGATCGGCGAAACCCCGACGAGGCAGCGTTCCGCTGGTGCCAGGATGAAGCTGACTTTCGCAGGAACTTGGTGGCGCTGGCTGATCTCCGCCATGGCCCCGCGCAATGTCACATCCACGGCCCAGTCACCCACCTTCCAAGCCAGGCGATGCCACCAGCGTTGCAGGGGTTTCGGGGCACCCCGGAGGCGGGGAAAACCTTCGGGCGGCCGCGCCTCGGTCGGGATGAGGTTGTGGCAGAAGGCGAAGGTTAGATACGCCGCCCCGGCGCGCTCGGCAAAGTAGCGGACATGGGGAAAAAAGTAAGAGCCGACCACCACGTCCGTGCCGACCTCGATGGCGGCTTTCACCTTGTCGAACAGCTCGGCCATGAACGGCGTCGCCCCGTCGTAAATGTGGCGGAGCTGCAACAACGGCACCTGGTGCCGATTCAACTCCCGCATAAACTCGACAAAAATGGCCTTTTCCCAGTCTGGTGGCAGGTGGACGTAGCTGAGCCCTGCTGATTCGATCGCCCCTTGGTAAAGCCGGGAAGTCGCGTAGCGGACCTCGTGCCCCGCCGCCCGCAGGGAACGCCCAAAGCCGATCAGCGGAAAAATATCGCCGGTCGAGCCGAAGGAAACCAGTAACACGCGCATCAGTTGCCATTTATACCCGGCCGTTACCCCCGGCGGAAAGGTAATTCCAAGCGGCCTTTCAAAACGCACAAGGCGTTGCGAAGCCTGGAGGCTGCGTCGCCAAAAACCCGCACCGGCGGAAGGCTCTGCGCCTTCCGTCGGAAAAAGCGGCTGAGCTTAGGCGATGCTTCCTGGCCCGAAAATCAGGCGGACGGGTGTCGTCAAGGCGAGGCGACACCCGGCGTCCCCTCTAGTAGCGGTAGTGCTCGCTCTTGAAGGGGCCTTCCGGTGAAACGCCGATATAGTCGGCCTGCTTCTTCGTCAATGTGGTCAGTTTGCAGCCGATCTTGGCCAGGTGGAGGCGGGCCACTTCTTCGTCGATGTGCTTGGGCAAGATGTAAACGCCGGGCGTGTATTTTTCCACCTGGCGCCACAACTCGACCTGGGCGAGGGCCTGGTTGGTAAAGCTGTTGGACATCACGAAAGACGGGTGGCCGGTCGCGCAGCCGAGATTCACGAGGCGCCCCTTGGCCAGCAGGTAGATGGCATGGCCGTCCGGGAAGGTGTATTTATCGACGGCACCCACACTGTCCGGCTTGATCTCCTCAACATCGACACCGGGCGTCTCGTTGAGCCGATCGACTTCGATTTCATTGTCGAAATGGCCGATGTTGCAGACAATCGCCTGGTCCTTCATCTTCGACATGTGCTCGACGGTGATGATGCCGTAGTTGCCGGTGGTCGTGACGTAGATGTCGCCCCAGCCGAGGGTATCTTCCACCGTCAGCACCCGGAAGCCCTCCATGGCCGCTTGCAGGGCGCAGATGGGGTCAACCTCGGTGACGACGACCTGAGCACCCATCCCGCGCATCGCAAAGGCGCAGCCCTTGCCGACGTCACCATAGCCGCAGATTACGGCCACTTTGCCAGAAATCATCACGTCGGTGGCCCGCTTGATGCCATCGACCAGGGACTCGCGGCAGCCGTAAAGGTTGTCGAACTTACTCTTGGTGACCGAGTCGTTCACATTGATGGCGGGCACCAGCAGTTTCCCGGCCTTGAACATCTCGTAAAGCCGGTGGACGCCGGTGGTCGTCTCTTCCGAAACGCCCTTCCAATCGCGCACCACCTCGTGCCAGTGGCCGGGGCGCTCCGCCTGAATCCGGCGGAGGAGCTGCTTCACGACTTGCACCTCCAGGTTACTCGACGGGCTGTTGACCCAGTCATCGCCATTCTCCAGCTCGTAACCCTTATGGATGAGCATGGTCGCATCGCCGCCGTCATCCACGATGAGCTGCGGCCCGGAGCCGTCCGGCCAGGTGAGGGCCTGCCAGGTGCAGTCCCAGTATTCCTCTAGCGTCTCACCCTTCCAGGCAAACACCGCCACTCCGAGGTTCTTCGCGACGTAGGCCGCCGCGTGATCCTGCGTCGAATAGATATTGCAGGAGCACCAGCGGACATCGGCACCGAGAGCCTGCAAGGTCTCGATCAACACGGCCGTCTGGATGGTCATGTGCAGTGAGCCCATAATCCGGACGCCCTTCAGCGGCTGCTCACCGGCGTATTTTTGGCGCGTGGCCATCAGCCCAGGCATCTCGTGCTGGGCGATCTCAACCTCTTTGCGACCGAAATCGGCTAAGGAAATATCGCGGACTTTGTAGTCCGCACGGGTCTGGGTCAGGGTGTCGGTTGGCATAAATGGGTTCAGAGTTGGAAGTTTAGAAAATCGATGAAGTAAGCCTTGGCTAGGCGCCGGTTGGTGCCGAAGTATCGCTGCCCGAACCGCCAGACTGTAAACAGAAGCTGGTGCGGACCGTGTAGCAGCGGATGGCGGTTTGGTTGGTCAGCAGAAGCCCGTCGAAATCGGTAATCGGGTGCCGACTCAGTTCTGCTAAAATGAAGTCGCGCCGACGGTGCCGGATAGCCACCGCGTGGGCACCACCGTAGTGAGCCGTGCGAAGATTCTTGTCCTCTTCAGAGGGAAAATACATGTTACGGCTTCGGCGGTGATGGGCGGGAATCTTGCCCCTAACGCTGTCAAAAAAGATCATGTCGGCCTCGGGTAATTGATCGACGGCTTGCCCGACCCGTCGGAAAAAACGGGCGTCGAGGATTTTCAGGTCATCTTCGCAGAGCAACGTCGCACCGTCATCGTCGGGCATGGTTTCAATGGCACGCACGTGGCTCAGGTAGCAGCCCACCACCCCCGGTTGCCGCTGAAGGCCACGATCGTGAGCGGTAAGGTAGCGATGGAGACCTCGCTGCATCTCCGGAGGCGGCGGCCCCGCAGGGTCGTAACGGACCGCCGAAAACCGTACCCCGGCAACCCCGAAACGACGGAATTGCCGCTCCTGCCGCGCCCACCGGTCGGTTCGCCGGTCGAGGTTAATCACCAGGATCCCCATCTTCCGCAACTCGAGTTCCTTAACCGGGCAAACTACCCCCTCCCAGCGACACCAGTTCATCAGGTGATCTGCAAGATTCCAGCGATCCTCCAGTAATCGAGAACCAAGACTACGCGATCGGCTGAGGATTTTCGAAAGCATTTCCTTTCCGATAGAGTATTTTTCTGCCGCGGCAGTCTCGGCGAGCCGACCGGGGCTGAGTTCCGTTTACGACTGCTGGCCTTGGTCTAGTGGGTAGAAACGGCAGCTTTTAGCTCGTCGGCCTTTCCGGTGCATTCCCAGGGTAGGCCCGCTTTCGCGAAATGGCCGTAATGGGTAGTCTCACGGTAAATCGGTCGCAAGAGGTCGAGCTGGGCGACAATATCAGCCGGCTTGAAGCTGAAAACCCGCTTGATCGCCGCCACAATCTTTTCCTCTGGCGCGGTGTTAGTGCCCTTGGTATCGACGTGGATGCTGGTCGGGTGCGGGTAGCCGATCGCGTAGGCCACCTGCAGCTCGCACTCGGTCGCCAAGCCAGCGGCCACCACGTTCTTCGCCACCCAACGACACATGTAGGCCGCCGAGCGGTCCACCTTGGAGGGATCCTTCCCCGAAAACGCGCCGCCACCATGACGGGCCCAACCGCCGTAGGTATCCACGATGATCTTCCGGCCCGTCAGCCCAGAGTCTCCTTGCGGCCCGCCGACCACAAAGCGGCCTGTCGGATTGATCAGAAACTCGCAATCGGCCCCCAGCAATTCCGCCGGCAGCACCTTGCGGATCACTTCCTCGATGCAAAACTCGCGGATCGTCTTCAGCGTCGCGCTCGCCGCGTGTTGCGTCGAAATCACCACGTTTTTGACCTTGGACGGCCGTCCGTCGATAAACTCCATCGCCACCTGGCTCTTCACATCCGGCCGC
>DAIQNO010000208.1:0-4895 GCA_036788355.1 Opitutales bacterium
TCTTCGCTGTATAACGGGAGCGCGTAAACCATCGCGGTAGCAGCGATCCAGAGATCATTCGCCGGGAGTGGCTTTCCCATTCGCTCCATACATAACCTTAAACGATAATAACCAGCGGCGACCTCTTTGTCGATAGGTAGCACCGCGCAAGCACCTTCGAAGGCGTCGAGTTGGATGTGTCGCAACGCGGGCTGTACTGACTTCTCCGCCCCATACAACAACTCTCCGTAACAAATTATCGATAGGTAGCGTGTGGAAGCGGCTACTAGATTGCGGCGCGCTACTTCGTGACCGCGAAAGGCGTGCACCACTACCGAGGTATCGCCGAGCAGAGGATCACCAGGTTTCCACATCGCAATTGCCTTCGATTTTTCGGCACTCTGCGGAGGCCATTTGCCACGCTTGAGTCTCTTCATCGCTCAGGCAAATTGAAAAAGCCTTGTCTAACAGCTCATTTCGCTCGGCTATAGATTGGGTGAGGAGGCCGTGAATGTAGTTGGAAGCCACACTGAGCCTCGCACTGGGCAAGGCCTTGAGATCCTGAATTGCTTGTTCCAACTCGTTATTCATAACCCCATAGTATACGAGTTTGTTCGCCGAAAGCAAGCCTGCTCACGGCGTGGTCTCGCCGCCGTTGTGCAGTGTGGCGTAGTCCTCCATCAGCTCGCGGTCCTCGATTTCGGAGAGGAGTTGCGTGCTTGCGGCCGTTGACCCGGAGCTGATTTGATCGTTGGCGTAAAATGAGATTGCTTGCCAGCGGATTCCGACCAAAGCCTCGCCCTGATGAACGAAGCAAAACTGCCCACAAGCTGTCTCACATCACGGTATCAGTGGTGCCATCAGACTCCGACTGATCGGGAGGCGGCACCGGCTCGCGGTCGCAAGGTGGCCGGAGAGGAGTTGACGGCAGGCACTCAGAAGTCAGGTGGTCAGCCGGTTTTTTGCGCCATCAAAGCTCGCCTGCTGTCGCTTATTCTCTTAGTTTCGTGTTTTCAGATGTCGCTTCCCGCCCAAGATTCCCCGGCCCTTTCCTCGGAGGCGGTCGTTCTGGCTCTGGAGGCGTTACCGGGTTGGACGCACCAGGATGATGCGCTGGCGATTTCCTGGGTCTTCCCCAGCTTTACGGCAGCGATGGCCTTCATGCAGAGCTGTGTGGTGGAAATCGAGGCGCAAGACCACCATCCAGAATGGAAAAACGTCTATCAGCGGGTAGAGGTTCGGCTGACCACGCACGACGTGGGTAACCGAGTAACCGCCAAAGATGTTCAGTTGGCGGCCTACCTCAGCCAGCAGGCGGGGCAGTTTCAGGCCCGGGTGGTCACTCCGAAGTGACCGTTTTTGGCCGAACCACCCGGAAGCTCAATCCAGACGGTGGGTGGCGTGCTGGGTGACTTCGTTGATGAGGTTGGCGAGACGGTGGATGTTGTAGGGTTTTCCGATGGCGGCGGCAAAGCCGTGGGTGGTCGCGGAGCGCATTAACGGGTGGGCGTCGTAGCCGCTGGAGAGAATGACTTGAAGGTCTGGGCAGCCACTGCGGAGCCGGTCGGCGGCGGTCGCAGCCTCCGGGGCGCTGACAATGGAAAGGTCCAGGAGGGCCACGCAGAAGGGCACTTCGGCGGCAACAGACTCCACGACGGCGGCCAGTGCCGCGTCAAAATCGGCCACGGGCTCGGGCATGTAGCCGAGATGGGTCAGCATATCGCAGGTGATCTGCCGGATCATCGCCTCGTCGTCGATGACCAGCACCCGCCCCTTGCCGTGTAGGTCTTGCAGCCCGTCGCGCCCGGAGGCGTGAGCGGGAGTCGCCACGGCGCCGGGTTCCGCCGGGACAAAGACCCGAAAAATCGCCCCATGCTCTGGGGGTGACTGCACGGTGATTTCCCCACCCATGCGGCGGATCAAGGTGCGGCAGTTCGCCAGACCGAGGCCAGAGCCGCGCTGCTTGGTCGAAAAATAGGGATCAAAAACGCGGTTGAGGATTTCCGGGGGAATGCCCGGGCCGGCGTCGGCGACCTCGATTTCCACGTAATTTCCCATCGGCAGGCCGGGATGGACTTCCTCCGTTGACGGTAGATTTCTTGCCGTAACCCGGATCGAGCCGCCGTGGGGCATCGCTTCGGTGGCGTTGACCAAGAGGTTGTTCACCACCTGGCAGAGTTGCCCGTCATCGGCCCGTGCGGGCCAGAGGTTGGCGGCGATTTCGGCTTTCAGTCGGCAGGTGGTGCCGGCGACGATAAAACCGATGCACTCGCGGATGACCTCTGGCACGGCGACCACGCTGAGGCGCGGCGCCACCTCGCGCCCCACCTGCATCAGTCGCTGGCTGAGTTCCTGGGCGCGGCGGGTGGCTGTTTCGATGACCCCCAGCATGGCGTCGGTCTGCTCCGGGGCGAAAGTCTGGCGGCGGAGCATGGCCAAGTTCCCCATGATGCCGGTCAGCAGGTTATTGAAGTCATGGGCGATACTCGATGCCTCCAGCGCGGAAAGATGGCCGAGGTTCGCATCGCCCAGCCGCGGCCCGGCGGCAGTGCCCGGTCGAAGCCCGGAACCCGCGAGGGGGATGCGGTCTCCGGGGTTGCTGGTGACCGCCCCAAGCGCCTCCACCGATGCGTTCAGAACCTCAGCAGCGTTGCCGAGAGTTCTGTCGGGGATTCCGTGTGACGCCTCCCGAGACCCCAGGTCGGGCTCGACGAGAGGATGGAACACCAGCGTGGCCCCGCCGATCAGGCGGCGATGATCCCGAAGCGGGATGAGCCGGAGGGCGACCGGGCGCAAAAGGCGATAACGCGATTCAATCCACCGGACGACAGTGACCTCCTTGGCGGTGCCGACCTCCATCAGGCTCTCGAAGTCGAGGTCGGCTTCAGAGAGGGGGCGCCGTTGGGCATCTAACAGCCGCAGCAGGTTGCTCCAGGATTGGCCGACGATCTCGGCCTCGCGCCACCCGGTCCACTCCTCGGCCACCTTGTTACAAAAAGTAACCAATCCCCCCGCGTCGATGTTCAGAACGGCCTCGCTGATGCCGTGCAATGCCTCGACGAGGCTGTCCCGCTCCCGGCTCGGGTCGTCCCCTTGCAGGTCGGGTTGGCCCAGGTCATGCAGAATCGTCACCCACAGGTCAGGTTTTTGGGCGACGGGCCGCAGCTCAACCTTTCCCCAGAAGCGGGTGCCGTCGCGCCGTTCAACCAGAAAACGCTGCTGGCTGGCGCAGCCACTCTCCACCGCCCGCTCAAGCTGGGAAAAGGACGCAGCGATGGTCTGTTCACCGAGCAGCAAGGGCCAGCCATAGCGGGCGATTTCACCGATGCGATAGCCGGTCAAGCGCTGAATTACATCGTTGCTAAACAATAAGCGGTCCTTAGACAGCTCCAGCGGCGAACCGCAGGAGATCCAGACGGCCTCGCCCAAGGTCTCGACCGCCAGCCGGGGTAAATCTTCCTCGCCGATCCTACCCTCGGTGCCATCGGCAGCCTCGACCGTCGCCGGATCTTTGAGCCAAGCCAAGAGGGAGTTGTCTAAAGGCGCGGTCATCCGGACAGGGTGTTTTGTAAAAATGCCCCAAGAATTGGCGGTAGTCGATCGGTAAGTCGCTCATCGGGAATGGATTTCCTTAACCTGGGCATTCCCGGCGGGCACCTCCCCGGAGCGTCGGCTGCCAATTTAGGGGGATTCCTTCGCCCCCACCCTCTCCGGGCCCCACTACCGCCACAGTCGGCCAGTTTTCGGGATCAATCGCCGCCGGTCAGACCCCACCGGCAACCGGAGGGGTATTCCTAGCGCGGTGCTGAAAAGGGGCTCCAAAAAACCTTGATTCAATGACTCATAATATCGGACTCGTAGAATCGCCAAGAAACGCTCTTCAGACGCAAAGACCTACCGAGCCTACCCCCCAAAAATGGAAAACCTTTCTGTGCTTTCACTGCTTCAGCCCCCTGCTAAATTACTCGCTGCTCTTCTCGTTGCACCGTTCGTTGGGAAAATGGCTCCTCCTCTTCCCAAACTTGGGAGTCTTCTTCGACCTGCGGGAGGCCGTCCGTGAGTCCCTGTTGAAGACAAAGTTTCATCGGATCCGCAGAATCGGCAGAGTCTCCTTGGTGTCTGGTCCTGGTCGGTGCTTGGTTGGTTTGAGCACCCTCAAGCCCCGGCCTTGGCCAGACGCTTTTAATCCCCCTA
This sequence comes from Opitutales bacterium, assembly GCA_036788355.1. Classification (GTDB taxonomy): domain Bacteria; phylum Verrucomicrobiota; class Verrucomicrobiia; order Opitutales; family Cerasicoccaceae; genus DAIQNO01. Next base: position 4,174 of record DAIQNO010000208.1, read on the forward strand.
GTCGCATCACAGTTCCTCCCCGTAGGCGATGCCGCTACGCTCCATCCCAAACAGGCAGGAACTAGCACCTCGCCCAGCCTCAACAAAATCTGCAGCCAGGTTTTTTGCAGTGCCCCGTGCCCGACTCCGTGCCGCCCGGATAAATCAACTTGTGCAACCTGCCGCTATCATAATTGCGATACCCGATAGTCTGGTTGTTCTCATCTCGATAACTCAACACCCGCCCCAGGCGTTCATACGTGCGAGTGATAATATCCGCGCCCTCCGTAACAGTCAGCGGATTGCCGTTGGCGTCATAGGCGTAGCTGATCGTGCCAACGGGGTCGGAGACCGAAGTCAGCCGCCCATTGGTTGGCCGGTAGTTGAACGTGGTGAGATCGCCCGAAGGCTCGGTGACGGTCAGCGGTGCCCCTCGGTGGGTGTAGGTGGTGGTGAGGACACGGCCCGCCGCGAGGTCGAGCGGGGTGGCGACGCTCGTCTGCCGCCCAAGGCCGTCATGCTGAAAGGCGAAGGTCTGATTGCGTTTGTTGGTGAAGTGGCGAAGATCGCCCCGTCGGTCAAACTCACTAGTGTCCTGCGAGGTAAGTCCGCCGCTGAACCCCAGCCCCAACGGGGCGAAGGGGCTTAGCCCAGGGTGCAGCGAAGCGCAACCCTGGGTTTATCGGCCTTCGAGGTTCAAAGCCCTGAAAGGGCGACAGAACGATCGGCGGGAGAACCTGATC
>DAIQNO010000209.1:0-4888 GCA_036788355.1 Opitutales bacterium
GCCAGCGCCCCCAGCAACCCCCTAAATGCCCCACCAGTCATAAACCCCGTCTGCCCAGGGGGAAAGAACCGCAGCATCAGGCCACTGCCAAGGCCATTGACCACTAAACCGCCTCAGGAAATTGGCTCAATCGTCGCCAGAAGGTCGTCTAACTGGGCCGTCGCCAAGGCCACGCAGGTATCAGCCGACCCGTAGTAGATTTTCACCTCGCCATCGTCCTCAAGGATCATCCCGCAAGGAAAAATCACACTGCCACGAAAACCCTCCGTCTCATACGGCAGCTCCGGCACGATCAACGGTTTCTTCGCGATCCCGATGACCTTGGTGGGATCTTCAAGATCGAGCAAAATCAGGCCACCATGGTAGATCTTGCGCCAGCCAGTGTGCCACGCACTGAGGTCCTCCTCCACCTTTTCGACCGCGTGGATCGTGCAAAGCCAGCCACGCTCGGTCCGGATGGGCGGAGCCGCCGGGCCGATCTTGCTGTTGGCATAGGGCACCTCTTCACTGCCGAGCACCAGCCGAGTGTCACCCCAATAACGCAGGTCCGCGGACTTCGAAGCCCAAATCTCAAAAGCCTCAGGACGACCACGTCCATAAACCGGGAAAGGCCGCTCCAGCCGCAGGAATTTCCCGGCAACCTTTTCCGGAAAGAGCACCATGTTGCGATTATCCGGAGTCGTGATGGCCAGGCACTCATAGTGCTTAAAGTCGCTGGTTCGGGCAATCGCCCCGACCACCCCGTGCATCGTATCCATCGCCAGGCAAAAAATGACCTCCTCCCCGAAAACGCTGATGCGCGGGTCATAAACCCGCTTGATCTCGCCCGGAAGCAGGCGGGCCGGAAAGAGATGCGCCCACTGGTCACGGATCATCTCCGTGGTGAGGATCGGCTCCGGTTCCACCGTCCACTGCAGACCATCCGCACTCCGCGCCAAGCCAATGTTGGTGCCGCGGAAGGACGGCGTGCCCTCGATGAAATCGAAATCATTCCGAAAAACCATCAGATACTCACCCCGATCCTTGACCACTCCGGCATTAAAAACGCAAGAGCGGTGCGTTCCCACATTGTAGGGAACTTGATCTGCCGTGAGCACGGGGTTGCCAGAGGGCTTGGTAAGCATCGGGTTTAAGGGGAAAAACTTAGGGTTAAAGCGGAGACTTGCCGGGACGACCGTAACCCCCGCACGCCATCCTAAAGCCCCGGAATCGCCGCCCCTTCAAGGAAAACCGGGACGGCTACCAGAAAAAAATGCCCCCTCATCAACGGTTGAGCAGCGCCATTGATCACCCACCGGCTCAAGGGCCCGTCCGCTCCAGGCCCTTCCGCTTCAGGCTCAGGGTCGCCCAAGGGCAGCATTTAGCGATCCTCGCGCCAGCAGTGCGGGTATTTTTGAAAGTAGCCGCAACCCGAGATGACCGCCTGCCCGACGCTCAACCAGAGGAGGCTCTGGCCGACGGCCAGGACCGTTGGAGCAAGGCTGGGCAGGTCGCCGCCCCCCGCCGAGGCGCCCTGGCGACTCAGGGCCAACCCCAGCAGCAGCAGCCCGAGGGCCGTCATCTGCAGGGCCGTCTTGACCTTGCCGCCCCGCTCCGCCGCCAGCACCACCTGCCGCTGCGCGGCCAGAATCCGCAAGCCCGTAACCCCAAACTCCCGCGCCAATATCAGCGCCGCCGCCACGGAGAAACCCGGCCACAGCGGAGGCCCCCAACCGGGCTCCAGCAGCACCAACATCACGCCCAGCACGAAAATCTTATCCACCAGGGCATCGAGAAACTTCCCCAGCGTCGTCACCTGGTTCCACCGCCGCGCCGCCCAACCATCCAGCCCGTCCGTCGCCGCCGCCAGGAGGTAAACCACCCCGGCCGCCCAAGCCCCCCAGACCGCCCGGCCAGCGGCCTCTCCCGGCCACGCCAGCAAGCCCGCGATCAAGAACACCGCCACCACCCGCGACAGGCTCAGAGAGTTGGGCACGTTCCAGACCCCACCGCCTCCGCGTTCCACACCCTGCCCACCCGCCGGGTCGGCTCCTGGCCCGGACGACGCGGCCCTCATCGGAAATCGCCCCCGCCACCCGCAGGTGCCCCCGCCGTCGGCCCATCCGAGCCCGTGCCGCGGCTCGCCCCACCGTCCACCGAAGCTCCCGCGACGCCCGAGGCCGCTGCCGGCGGCGTCAGCGAGGTCGGTTGCGACTGGCGGGCCAACTGCTCCATCAAGACCCCGGAAGCCCGCTGCAACCCCGCCTCACAGAGCCGCGAAAACGGGTAAAGCCGCCGCGCCGCCAGGTAACGGTTCACCGCCACCGCCGGAAACCCCTGCTGCTCAGCCTGCTCCGCCCGCTCCAGCTCGCCGATAAAAACCGCCACCCTCGGGGCTAAACGCGCCCGCGCCCGCGCCACTTCCACGTCGCTGGGGGCCAACTCATGAGCCCCCGCCAACAACTCCCAAGCCGCGAAAGCGTTGTGGTTGGCCATCTCCGTGGCCTGAAGCAACAACCCATCGACCTGCCCGAGCTTGCGGACAATCTCGTCGAGCTGCGCCGCCCGCTCCGGGCTAGTCTGCAGCCCCCCCGCGAAGGCCACCGATTCCCGCGCCCGCCGATAGATCCCGCGCTCATCCCCCGCCTCGTAAAGACTGTCGAAGAGCCGGATGGCATCGCTGGAAGCATCCGCCCGATCCGCCACCTGCCGCGTGAACGACTCCACGTTAGGGTTCAGCGGCCACAGCTCGGCCGCCCGCGTCAAGCTGGCCTCCGCTCCCGCAAAATCCTGCATTGCCACCGCCCGCCGGGCCGCCAGCACCGACAGATCGCTCAACCGCGTCACCGCCTGGATCGCCGAACGGAACTGATTGGACGGAAAATCCAGCGCGATGGCCTCGATGCCCGCCAGTAGCCCCTCCGCCCGCCCGTAGTCCTTCAGGTCGATGGTGCTCTTCAAGGCCCGCAAGTCACGATACAGCGACAGCATCCGCTGCCTCGGCTCCTCAGGCAACTCCCGCACCGCGATGACGTATTCCCCCAGCGCAAAAGTCTCCTGGGTGCGCTCCAGTGCCGCCATCAAATCTCCCACCTGCAACGACGCCCGGATCGCCCGCAGCCCCGTCCGCACGTCGGCCAAAGCCTCCCGGGAGAGCGCGTGGATGGTGTCGATCGTGGCCGTAAAGTCCGAAACCGGGAAATACTCCTGAATCTGCTCCTTCCCGATAATCAGGGACTGGTGCCCCCCGGAAAACACCTGCCGGTAAAAACCCGCCGCCATGTTCACATGCTCGAACTTCCGCGCCGTCATCAGCCCGAAAATCAAGCTCTGGAACTCCATCTTGGCCTGCAGGCCCATGACCTCCCGCTGGGCGTCCATCGCGGCCAACCGCGCGTTCATCTCGGCGAAACGCTCCACCTGGAGCGCCAGCCGCCCGGCATCCGCACTCTGGCTGCTGATATACTCGGCCCGCTGCTGGGCATTGGCCGCCTGGGTCGGCGTGCGGATCATGCTCGGGTTCAGGGCCTCGCGACGCTCACTATCCAGGCTGCGCCGCGTCGCAAAGAGGAGGCGCTCATACTCCGTCCGTTCCCGCTCGATCAGCACCTTGGCCCGGTCGAGCTGGCCCGACTCGTTGGTCACCCGCCAGATGTTATGCACCTGGTTGGCGATCGCCACGCAGACGCCCTCATCGAACTCGTAGCGACCCGCCTCGAACAACAACTGCCACGCCGTGAAAGTGTGCTCCCGCCCAACCTCGATGGCGTTGGCATCCTGCCGATTGACCATCGACGCCGTCGATAGCAGCTCCTCGATCCGTCCGATAATCGCCCGATAAGCCGCAACATCCTCGAAAGACTCTGCCGCGGTCAGAAAGCGCTCAAAGCGCGCCCGCGCCGCCCGAGATTGACCCAGGTCAAAGGTCTTGCCATTCCATTGCAGCGTGCCGTTCTCAAAATCCGCCCCACTCGACTGCGGATCGACGTAGCGGTCGGCCAGAGCCCCGAGGGCCTCGGCATCGGCGTTGGGCGCCCCCACGTTGATCCCCGTCGCCCCGCTCGACGGCCCGGGAGCCGGAGCAGCGCCCCCCGGCGGAAACGGCGACCCCTGCGTGGGCACCGGCTGGCCTTGCAACACCGCCCAACCGAGGCAACCCATGGCGACCCCTGCGAGGATCATCCCCTGCGACCGCCACCGACCGGCAGTCCTCCCGAAATCCCGGTATCGTTGTGCTCTCATAAAAATCAGGGAGGCTTCCGTGTCCCGGCGGCGGGCTCAGCAAAAAACGTGAACCTCAGCCGGACGGTGGCTCACAATTTTCGCAGGGTTTCGACCTCCAACAGGCCATCTGATTTAGCCCGGACGGCCATCTCATAACGCTGCCCGGCGTAGATGCTGGTGTCGAGCTTATCCGGCACGAAAACCAGCAATTCCGCCCCCTCCCCCGGCGTCCGCACGACCAAAAGCCGCCCCACGCGGTCGGCCTGCCGCAGCTGCACCACCACCTCCGCCTGAATTGCGTAGCGATTTCCCGCAAAATTGCGCTCATTGGCCAAAAAGTCCGCCACCGGCAGCGGCTGCGCCGACGGTTGCCCACAGGCCACCAGCAGGAGGCCCGCCGCAGCCCAGCACCCAGGCCAACCCCACCGGCATTTTGCGAAAAACCTTCCCCCCATAATCCTCTCTTATCCCCTTTCCCACTCCCGTGCCGAGCCAAAATGATCCGCCGCCGGAGAGCGGGTGTGCTCGAAACTGCCGGGAGGCGGAAACGGGGTCAGTTTCGGTAGGAGCACCGGCGTCCGCACCGGTCCGTTTCAGGTAAAGTTGCCGACGAGGACATCGGCGCCCCCAGGGCCCTGCCCCAACACAGAACCTCATTGAGAGACCAGGGCGGCCAACTCCGCCG
>DAIQNO010000210.1:0-2050 GCA_036788355.1 Opitutales bacterium
GTTGTAAAATCGGCCTCTTGAGAAATTCCCGGGTGCTGCCTGTGCCATTTTTGGGTTTTAGTGTTGCTGGGATTGGCTCGCTGCTGATAGTTTTTCCACTCCGGGTTGTCCAGACAGTCCGACCCTCTGCGGGTGGGGACAATTTCTGGTGGGGCGCCCACTCAAGCACCGGGCGCAGCCGGTGGGCTACTCGCCGGTCCAGGTGGAGGCGATGTGGACGTCGGCGAGCTGCTTGGGGGTTACGGGGCCGGGCGCGGAGGCCATCAGGTCTTGGCCGCGCTGGTTTTTCGGGAAGGCAATCACGTCGCGGATGCTGGGGGTGTTGCCGAGCAGGGCGATCATGCGGTCAAAGCCCAACGCGATGCCGCCGTGGGGTGGAGCGCCGAAGCGGAAGGCCCGCAGCATGTAGCCAAAGAGGGCCTGCACTTTGGCCTCGTCGAGGCCCAGGACGTTGCGGAAGACGCGGTCTTGCAGCTCGCGCTGGTGGATCCGGATAGAGCCACCGCCCAGCTCCACGCCGTTAAGCACCACGTCGTAAGCCTGGCTGCGGACGTTGGGGGTGTCGGTTTCCAGCTTGTGCAGATCCTCGGGCACGGGCGCGGTGAAGGGGTGGTGGGCGGCCACATAGCGCCCGAGATCATCTTCCCAGAGCATCAGCGGGAAATCGGTGACCCAGAGGAACCGCCAGTCATCGTGGCGGATGCTGATGCGGTGGCGCGGCTCGGCAGCGAGGAGCTTCGCGCATTCCAGGCGGACGCGCCCCAGGATGGTGCAAGCACGGGTCCATTGATCGGCGGCGAAGAGCACCAGGTCGCCGTCTTCGATGGCCAGGGCCTCCCGCAAGGCGGCCAGCTCGGTCGGGGTGAAAAACTTGAGCATCGGTGAGCGCCACTCGGCGGGGTCGTCGCCCCGTACCACAATGTAGGCCAACCCCTTGGCACCGAGGCTCTTGGCGACGGTTTCGAGGGCCTTAACTTCCCCCTGGGTGATGTCCCCGAGGCCCTTGGCGTTAAAGGCCTTGATGACGCCGCCGCCATCCAGCACCCCGCGGAAGACTTTGAACTCCGAAGTGGCGAAGATGCCGGAAACGTCGGCCAGCTCCTGGCTCCAGCGCATGTCAGGCTTGTCGCTGCCAAAGCGGTTCATCGCGTCGTGGTAGGTCATCCGCAGAAACGGCGTGGCCAGCTCCGTGCCGAGGGTGTCGCGCCAGATCCGCTGTAACAGCCCCTCGATGGTGCGGTAGATGTCCTCACGCGTGATGAAGGACAGCTCCATGTCGATCTGCGTAAACTCTGGCTGCCGCTCGGCGCGGAGGTCCTCGTCCCGGAAGCAACGGGCCATGCTGAAGTAGCGCTCGACGCCGGCCACCATCAGCATCTGCTTATATTGCTGGGGGGACTGGCTCAGCGCGTAAAAAGTGCCGGGGTTGAGGCGGCTGGGGGTGAGAAACTCTCGGGCACCCTCGGGCGTGCTCTTGAAGAGAATCGGCGTCTCGACTTCGAGAAAGCCCTGCTCGTCGAGGTAGTCGCGGGCCGCCTTGCCAGCGCGGTTGCGGAGTTGCATCAGGCGCAGCATCCGCGGGCGACGCAGGTCAAGGTAGCGGTATTCCAGCCGCAACTCCTCGTTGACCCGCTCGGACTTCTCCTCTTCCAGCGGAAAGGGCAGGGTCTCGCAGGTGTTGTGCACCACCAGCTCGCGCACGCTGATTTCCATGCCGCCGGTGGGCATCTTGGGGTTAATGGTGCCCGGTTCGCGCTCCTTAACCACGCCCGTGACTTGCACCACAGACTCGTCCTTGAGGTGGTGGGCAGCGGCGTGCAACTCCGGGTAATCCGGGTGAAAGACGAGCTGAGTGAGCCCCGCGCGGTCGCGCAAGTCCGCAAAGCGGACGCCGCCGTGGTCGCGGACGCTCTGCACCCATCCGATCAGGGTAACGCTCTGGCCGGCCTGGGAAGCGGTTAACTCACCACAAGTATGACTGCGCAACATGGAAAAAGAAGGAAGGAGAAAGGTTTTCGGGAGAGAAAACTCCGTAAACTCGCAAAGTTAA
>DAIQNO010000210.1:2060-4858 GCA_036788355.1 Opitutales bacterium
TGTAGGCTGTTGCTAATTAATCAAATACGATCGTTGGACGGAGTATTTTTTGGCTGATTTGGTGAACTGCGGAAGGGGGGCTCTGGGTGCCACGCTCTGGGTCAGATCCGGGGGTTGCACTTCCAGCTTGTTTTTCGGGGTAGGGTGGCTGTTGCTGGTGGAATCGATGGGTGATGAGCGCAGAGGTGGAGGGGGTTGGTGGGTGAAGTGGCTGCCGTGGGGTGGGAAGGCTGGCGCGTCGCCAGCGAGCTTGGAAGCGGGCGCAACGGGCTTCGAGGCGTCGGAAGCAGGCCCGGAGCCGGTTGCGCCGGAGACGGCTGCCGCGCCGATCGACGCGGAGCTTCAGGCCCTTCAGGGGCGGCTGGGCTACGCTTTCCGCCGGATTGAGCTGCTGGAGGAGGCTTTGACCCACGTTTCTTGTCGGTCCACGCAGCCGACAATTCCGACCCTGGAGCGGCTGGAGTTCCTCGGGGACGCGGTGCTGGGGATGGTGCTGGCCGAGCGGCTTTTTCAGGACTTTCCGGGGGCGGCGGAGGGGGAGTTGACGCGGTATCGGTCGCAGTTGGCCAGCGGGGTGCATCTGAGCGCGGTGGCGCGGCGATTGGAGGTCGGACGGGTTCTGCGGTTTAGCGAAGCGGAGGCCAGGGCGGGTGGGGCAGACCGCGCTTCCGTGCTGGAGGATGCGCTGGAGGCGATCCTGGGGGCGATATACTTGGACAGTGACTACCCGACCGCTCGGGCGTGCTTGCACCGTTGGCTCGGGGATTACCAGCAGCTCACCCAGCAGCTCACCCCTACCGAGTTGCCCAACCCTAAGGGCCGCCTGCAGGAGCTGCTTCAGGCGCGCTACGGGCACGTCACGCCGACCTACACGCTACTGTCGGAGGCGGGGCCGGCGCACCAGCGGAGCTTCCGGGCGCGGGTGTCGTTTCGCGGGGTGGTGCTCGGAGAGGGGGATGGCCGCTCCAAAAAATCCGCCGAAGAAAGTGCCGCCCGTGCCGCACTGCGGGCCGAGGCGGCGGTCGCTGAACCGGTGCCCGAAAAACCGCCCGCTGAGCCCTCCTCCGAGGCGCTGGCGTCCCCGGAGGAGCTGAGCTGAAGGGGTGCCGGGTGTCTGGAGAGCCCGGTGGGGGGCCCGTTGCCACCAACGGGCCGCTTTACGCTCAGGATAGCCTTGCGCGATGGTCGGCGATTTTTCGACGTGGTCGCCCTCGACAGGGCATCGCGCTTCGTCGAAGCTAGGTAGAAATGCAGGTGGTTTCTGAGGCAGAGCTGGCGGGGCGCGATTCGATGGCGCTGGCGGCGTTTCTTGAGCGGTGTCGGCAGGTCGCTGATCGGGACGGGGAGGCCGTTTTTGCGTCGATTTCCTTGCGAGTCGGCCATCTCGATCCCTTGGCGGTTTTGGCGGCGATCGACGAGCCCGGCCATGCTCACCTCTACGTGGAGCGTCCGCAGGATGACTTTGCGCTGGCGGCGGCCGAGGCGGTGACCAGCATCACGGCGGCGGGTGCTGGCCGCTGGGTGGCGATCCGCGACTTTGCGGCCCGCGTCGTGCAGCGCACTTTCGCGATTGGCGACCTGGATGCGCCGTGCGCGGGCCCGACCTTTGCGCTGGCGGCGACTTTCGCGGAGGCCGATCCGGGCGATGGTTTTCCGGCGGCTCACGCCTTTTTGCCGCGCTGGCAGGTGGTGGCGCACCCGGAGGGCTACACTGCGGTGGCCAACCTCAAAATCGCTCCTGGCGCGGCACTGGAGCCCCTGGCGGCCCGCGTCCTGGCGGCTCATCAGCGGTTTCGGTCTTTCGATTACCATGCTGTGGCGCCCAGGGGAACCGGGGGCCGAGAGCCGCAGGCCGCGCTGGTACCCGCTACGGCTCCTCCTGGGCTGGCCTGGCGGGAGCTGGGTCGCGACTACCCGGCAGCAGTGGCGGAGGCCCTGCAGGCTATCGACCACGGCGATTACGAAAAGATCGTGCTGGGGCGGGCCATCGAGACGGAACTGCCAGACCCCATCGACTCCCTGGCGTGGTTGACGCGCCTGCGGGAGCAGTTTCCCGGCTGCTGGTTGCTGTCGAGCAAGGCGGAGCACCCGCGGCGCTTTGTCGCGGCAACGCCGGAGCGCTTAATCAGCGTGCGCCAGGGCCAAGCCGAGGTCGATGCCATTGCCGGCACCACGCCGCGAGGTGCTACCGCCCAGGCAGATGCCGCGCTGGCGGCCGCGCTCCTGAAAAGCGAGAAAAACCACCGGGAACATGCCACGGTGGTCGCTGCAATCCGCCAGCGGCTGGAGGGCCTGGGGCTGACCGTGACTGGCCCAGGTCAACCGCGGCTGCTGCGCCTCGGTAATGTGCAGCACCTCCGCACCCCGCTTTCCTGCCAACTCGCCGCGGGTCAACACCTCCTGGATCTCGCGGCGGCACTGCACCCGACTCCGGCTCTCGGCGGGCGACCCCGCGAAGCTGCCGTGCCCGAAATCCGGCGGCTGGAGGGCTTTCCGCGCGGGCTTTTCGGCGGCGTGATCGGCTGGTTTAACCACTCCGGCGATGGCGACCTGCTGGTGGGCATCCGCTGTGCCGAGGTTGAGGGGCCGCGTTGCCGGCTTTTCGCCGGAGCTGGCATCGTCGCCGGCAGCGACCCTGACAATGAACTCCACGAAACCGACTGCAAGTTGCAGGCCCTGCGGGGAACGCTATCGGCCTAAGAGGTGACTCCTTTGGTAGTGGTGATTTTATTTCACCACGCAGGACACTAGTGTCCTGCGAGCTAAGTTCGTAGCCTAATTTGTCACCTCAATCCAAG
>DAIQNO010000211.1:0-4849 GCA_036788355.1 Opitutales bacterium
GTAACCCCATCGAGCAATTTCCCTAGCGACTCGGCGACCATCCCTCAATTCACACGCCCGGTGCCTCCAGTGACAAGCCTGTTTCTGAGCTTCGCCTGACAATCCGGAGCGCCTCGCGCTGGGATTGCCGGGCGCCTCGCACGGGATTGCCGTCCGGATCGCACGGGATTGACGGGTGCCTCGTCCGAGGTGGTTCATTGCCTCGACGGGCGTCTCAAAATCACTTGGCGGAGGCCCAGGGCGAGCGATTTTGACCTACTTCTGAGGCTTGACAGAATGGTTGGCGTGTCATCATGCTGAGTTATGGCTGAAGGGCAGTTCACCGAAGAAGAGCAGCGAAAGCGGCTGGAAGCACTGGCGGCGAGCCTCCCCGGTGAGGTCGTTTCGCGCGAGGAGGCCTTTCCCAAGCGGAAACGTTCCGCCCGGAGCATCGCGATGCACCGGGCTGCCCTGGAAGAGGCCCGCGCCGATCGGGAAGCCCGTGGCGAGGCGATGGCGGCGCCAGAGTTTAAGGTCACGCGATCTCCGTTCGCGCCGCGGATGGGCGCGGGGCCGGTTTCCCGCCCAGCCGGAACCACCGGCACGCCGATTTTTCGGGCCTCAGCACCCGCCGAGGCCACAGCATCCCCGGCTGCCGCGCCGACCCCCGTCAAGCCAGCGGCCCCCCGGCCCCCGAGCGAGCCCGCTTCGGAAGCCAAGGTGCCTTCCCTGGCACCGTTCCCCGTTCCGGCCAAGCCGACCCTGAAAGCGGTCGCCCCTACCAACCCCGCCGCACCGATCCAAGGGGGTGCATCGCGGCCTCCAGCCCCGGCGCCAGCAGGTGGATCGGGCGAGACGTTCAGGCCGCTGAGCCCTTTCGTGCGCCCTGCCGCCCCATCGGCCACGGGCGGGTCAGCCTCCTCCGAAGCAGATAAGCCGGCTTCTACAGGTGCGGCAGTGCCCAAGATCGGGGCTTTTTCACGGCCATCGGACGCTCCCAAGCCCTTGATCGCTCCCACACCGAGCGGACAATCTCTGCCGCCCAAAGCGCCCTCAGCCCAGGAAACCGCTCCGGCGAGTCCACGGAGCGCGTCCTCTTTGGGCGTGCCGTTGACCGATATTCTGGTTCCGTTCAACCCACTCGGTAAGGACGCGCCTAAGCCCGACGAGAGCCCCGAGGGAACGGCCGCTGGCACCAGTGGGCCGCTCTTTCGCGTTTCCGCCACCCCGAAGGTCGTTAGCGGCGAGGCTCGCACCTCCCCGGCTGCCGACCAGCCTGCGTCCCGCCCACTGCGGCCCCTGGTCGCCCCGTCCAGTGCTCCAGCGGCCCCTGTCGCGGCCAAGGTTCCGGCAGCCGCCGCTCCGATCGCCCCAGCCTCCGCACCAAAGCCCGCTCGTCCAGTGTCCCCAGCAGCCGTCGGTGCGGTTGAAAATCCCGCTTCCGCAGCCACCGCGCCGATACCCAAGCCCGCCGCACCGGTGGCGGCGGTAGCCAAGCCAACGATCGAGGAGCCCGATGTCGATGCGGCACCGCCCGTCACCCTGCCGTTCCTCATCCTGGACGCCGTCGCTGCCTGCATCGCCATCACGGCGGCGGCCCTGATCTTCGCCAACCTGGGTTGACCGAAGCCTACCTAAGGAGTGATGGGGCGAGTATTCAGCCGAAGTTAGGCACCCCTGTCAGGTTCTTTCGACGTCCAAGACTACTCCAAAGAGGATATTCCCTCAAGCTGCTTTACAGGGCTACGTTTTCACCAAACACTACCAAAATCATGGCCTCTAATCTCATTTCTGACCTCACTCCTGAGTCTTTTGCGACGACCATCCAAGGCGAAAAGCTCACCTTGGTGGATTTCTGGGCGCCCTGGTGCGGCCCTTGCCGGATGCTCACCCCCGTGCTAGAAGACCTCGCGGGCGAAATCAGCGACCAGGTGACTATCGCCAAGGTCAACGTGGAGACCCATCAGGGGCTGGCCGGTCAGTTCGGCATCCGTGGCATCCCGCACATGATTGTTTTCAAAAACGGTCAGAAGCTGGCCGAAATGTCCGGCTTGAAGTCTAAGGAAGAAATCAAGAGCCAATTGGCCCGCCTGACGGCCTAGGGCTGGTGCCACGGCGTTCCCAGGTCGTTTTCGGCAGACTTGATCCATCTCGATGAAGTTGCGCCGAGTCCTGCCGGAGTTGCTTGACTCACTAGCACCCGACGATCCGCAGGCCCAGCGGTTGCACTCCGGGATCGAGTATTTTAACCGCCTCCTGGGGAATTACCGGTGGTTTTCCCGAGAGATCGGCAGCTACTTGGTGCCCGGCGATCGCGTCCTTGAAATTGGGGCCGGGAAAGGTCGCCTGCTCCGCGAAGTCACTGCCGCAATCGCCGCTGGCGAGCCGCAGACGGCCAAATCAGTCTCCTGGGCCGGGCTAGACCTGGCCTGCACGGCACCGCCAGACTTCACCGGGCCGTGGTTTCAGCAGTCGGCTTTGGACTTTGACGATTACCGGAGCTTCACCGTGGTGATCGCCAATCACCTCCTGCACCAATTCTCGGACGCGGAACTGCGACAGCTCGGAACGCAGTTCCAGGGGGCTCGGCTGCTGGTTTTCTCGGAACCTTGGAGGCAGTGGCACGCCGGGATGCTGGCGGGGCTCAGCCCCTTGATCGGGATGCCGCTGGAAGCCGTGGCTGACGGCTGGAAAAGCGTCCGGGCCGGCTTTCGGCGCCGGGAATTACCCGCCCTCCTCGGACTATGCGGGGAACGCTGGGTCTGGGAAGAATCGATTCAACCACTTGGCGCGATCCGCTTGATCGCCAGAATGCAGGGGTAGCTCGACTGACGCCACTGTCGTTCGCGGTCAATTCCCTACCAGAAGGCAACTAGGCCAGGGGCAGCGGCGGACGGGTCTTTGACGGCGGTGGGGGCTTATGGGAGCCGATGGGCCGCAGAAAAGAGGCCCAGGAGCGCCGATCGGCGGTGCCCGGCGGACGCGGATCGTCGGGCACGCTGGTGAGCTGTCCTGATGGGACAGAACCGGCGCCTTTCGGAGAAGCCGCAGACAGCGAGGTTAGGCGGTTCCCAGCCGAATTATCGTTCCCGTTGGCACTCAAAGTGGTCGGGCGGGCTCCGAAAAGGGCCTCGGACGCGGATGGCAGACGGCGCCGGGAGGCGGATGGCGGCTTGGGTCGCTGCAGCACCGGTGAAAAGGTGCTGGCCGCGACGCTTACCGTGGTGGCCTCAGGCGGGCTCGCCTGGGCTTGGGCAGCCAGCTCAGCCAGGTGCGTCGCATTAAGCTGTCGCAGAAATAAATTGCCCGCCAAGCGCAATGCCGTCGGTTCGATTTCTGGCACGGTCAGCAGCACCAGCGTGCATCGCCCATCGGTCTGGAGGTAGAGCGCGGCCTCCTGAAACGGCAGAAAAACTTCCGAAATCGCCGGGTCGTTTTCGCGCAATGCGGCAAAAACCTCGTAACAGCAGGCCCGGAGCGCAGCGAGGTCGAGCTCACCGTAGGGGTCGGGCAGCATGCTGCCGATGGCACCGCTGGTGTGCTCAATGACCAGCATTCCGAGTACCGGCTCCAAATCAAGGAGTCCGCTGGCAAGAAAACTGAGAGAAACTTCTGGCATGGTAAACGGTGACAAGGCGACCGGAGGGTCGAAAATCGCGAAAGGGAAGAAGTGGCGTGATCGTTTAGGGTCGTCGGGTGTCAGTTCAGGCGGCTGGCCGCAGCCAAGAGCTTCACCGCATTAGCGCGCTTAAAGGTGATGGCCCCCTGAATCCCATCCGACGATGCCGACAGAGCCCACTGACGGTCGGCGTTGGCCGCCTGCACCGTCCCGAGGGTATCGAGCCCAAAAAGCTCCCCCAGACGCTCGGATCGTTGCCAGATCGCGGGCCAGTTGGCCGACCCTGCCGGACTCGGCGCAGTGCCGATCTCCCCGTGGCAATTCCCGAGGCGGTCCACCTTGGCAAAATACTCCAACCCCTGCACAAGTAAGCGGTTATACTGAGCGGTGGCAGGGTTACTGGATAGAATGTTTATCGCGTCCATAATCTGTCTTTAAAAAAAGCTAAGGGTTAAGAAAAGACAAGCTGGGGTAATCACTTTTACACCAGACTAGGAGAAACCTGGGATGCGCGATCGCCAAAAACCCTGACCTCGGACTTTTAAGTTGTGATAGATAGGGACGGCCCCAAGGACGACGTCCACCGTCAGTTATTCATCGTGTATCGGCAGGATCAACCCTCGCTTAAGCGGATTTCAGGGGGCTACCGGCACAGGCCGCCAACAGGCCGCTTTGCATCAAGGTCGTCAGTTCAGGGTAAAAGTCGGCCCGGCGAGAAAATCTTTAAGTGCAAAGGATTACGCTGATGAATCATTGACGATAATTTTTGCTTATCAATTTCATCGACTCGACTACAATCCAACGATGACAGTGGATTCTTTTTATCTTTTATCCGTCATTGACTTATTCATATCGACACAATTTTCCCCTCTTTTCTTATGGTGAAGTTTTTAGATCCGTTTTACTGGGGTGTTTTCCGCGCCAGCAACCTTGAACCCGGCGTGGTTGGCTCAAGCTTGCACTGGTCCCTGGGAGCGCCGGCGTCCTCGCCGGCTTAGTAAAAAGGGGGGTTAAGACCGGGACTTCGGCGTCCCCGCCGGAACGTTTTTCGTGGAGGTGCCGACGAGGACGTCGGCGTTCCCAGGGGTCGGCGTTCCCAGGGGCGTCTCCGCCGGTCTCTACCTACCGCAGGCTCCCCCCGCAGTTTTAATCACGCCCCCCGGAGCTGAGGGTGACTCTTTTTTTCCTTTCCTTGGGCGGGGCGGCTGGCAAAGTGGAGAGCGATGAAGCGTGTTGGCATCCTTACGGCGG
>DAIQNO010000212.1:0-4836 GCA_036788355.1 Opitutales bacterium
ACCCGGAAATCCGTGAGGAGATGCACAAGATCGCCGAGAAGCGCCGTCGCTTCGGTTATCGGCGCGTGGGCATCATGCTGGAGCGCAAGGGCATGATCATGAACGAAAAGAAGCTCTACCGGATCTACCGGGAGGAAGGGCTGTCGGTGCGGCGCAGGCGTGGCCGGAAACGGGCACGGGGCAGCCGAACGCCAATGCCGGTGCCGCTGCGGCCGAACCAGCGGTGGTCCCTGGACTTCCTGTCCGACACGTTCGGGGCCTGCCGGAGGTTCCGCATCCTCGCCGTGAACGACGATTGCTGCCGTGAGAACCTGGCCCTGATCGCCGACACCAGCATCTCGGGGGCCAGGGTGGCGCGGGAACTCGATGCGCTGGTCAGGGTCTACGGAAAGCCCAGCTGCATCGTCAGTGACAACGGGACCGAGTTCACCAGCAAGGCGATCCTGAAATGGGCCAACGAGAACGGCGTCGAATGGCATTACATCGACCCCGGAAAGCCCCAGCAGAACGCCTTCATCGAGTCCTTCAACGGCAGCCTGCGGGACGAATGCCTGAACGAGGAGATCTTCGACAGCCTGGCCGATGCCCGCCGCAAACTGGCCTTCTGGCGCTACGACGACAACAACGTCAGGCCGCATTCCTCGCTGGGCAACAAGACCCCGTCCGACGCGCGCCGAGCGCTTGAGCAATCTGAGGGCTCCGCGCCCGGCGCGCTTGCCCAACCCGAAACCGACCACTATCAACCCCAAGGACTCTCGTTATGAACGAGGGATGGCCGGGGGGCAGGTCACCTCCGAGATGACCCTTGCGCCGCAGCCTCTGCAAAAAATCTGTTCATCAGCCGTTAGCTAAGTGCAACTAGTCGTGGATCGTCAGGCCACTAAACTAATTAAACCAACACCGCTGAGTAGTCATCAGAACAGGTCGCTCCGGGTCAGGAGCGACCTGCAGTCACGACAGGGCGCCTCAACTGTTTGTTAACCTTCTTGTGCAACTTTCGGGCAAACAGGGAGAGAATGACATGTTTGCAGCCCTCATCATATCGTCGATGGTAGGATACGCTGCGGGACTGAGCATCTACCTAGGTGGCCACGGCCTCGGCACGGCCGTTGGCGCCTTCTATGCCTGCGGCCTGGCTCTGCCTGCTCTAGCCATAATGGCCGCCCAGATGCTGAACCTTGGCGAACAGCATTAGCGCTCAAGAGCCGATCGGGCGGCAGATTTGACAGGTGTCGCGCTGACGAGCGGCCGGTCGCAAAGGGAGATCTCCGACGAACTGGGGCATCGGGTTCCGTGCCAGCGCCCGCCACAATGACACATGGCCCGCAGCACAGTATCTGGCACTGGCGGATGGCCGTCATCGGCGGCCTAGCGCCTGAGCCCAGCGGCACCCTTGCCGGAATCGTCGAGGCCGATGATGCCCACCAGCGCGAGAGCCGGAAGGCCTCACGGGAATGGTTCCGGCACCGGCGCGACCCTGCCAGAAACCCCGCGCCGCCGCGCCAGCGATGGCAGGACTATCTACGCCGGGACGCTGCGTCCACGGTGCCTGCGGGCGGCTGGAGGGACCGGTAGGAAAAGCTTCTCGCAGCCACGGACCGTGCCGGCCACCGGGCCTTCGAGGCCATCGCCGACGCGGGCCAAGCGGCCATCTCCGGCGCCCTGCTGCCGATGATGGCGCAGGACGCCGTGCTCTGCACGGACGGTCACGCCACCTACGAGCGGACCGCCAAGGACGAGAAGTCCACGCACTTCGCTCTCAACGCTCGGGGGCAATCGAAGAGTACCCCGCGCAGCCATCACATCAACACTGTGAACGCCCTGATCGGCCGGTTCCGCACCTGCATGCAGCTCTTCTGCGCACCCACGTCGAAGAGCCTTACCGCCCACGGCCGTTGGTATGCTGTCCGTGACAAAGCAGATCGCTGCCACATTGACGTCGTCAGGCTGTTGCTCCCATCAGACCCCCAGACCTACACGGTTTGCTGACACCGCCATAGCGGCAGTGCTAACACCCGGGCCGATCAAAACCAGAAGTGTGATCGATCTACAAAGTCTGCATCAAGAATCTCGACGAACGCATCCACGACTCCGTTATCAAAGATATTGAGCTCAAGTCTCTGATTCGCAGCACTCCAACGAAGTTGTCCGACTTCCGAGAAATCTTCCTGCCCCACGAACACACCAGAGTGGCGACCACTGAGGTCCGGACGGAAATCAAAACCTGAAAAATCCAGAGTGTCGCCCTCACTCGGCTTGAAATCAACTATCCGACCCAGGGCAGGCCTTCCAGGTGTAAGATCGGCCGTTCGGAACACGAACGTATCGGCCCCGGCTCCACCGTGAAGGATGTCGAACCCCGGGCCTACATGGAGAATGTCGTCGCCATCCCCACCGTACAGCCAGTCATCACCCTCTCCGCCAAACAGGCGGTCGTTTCCGTCTCCGCCATATAGGGTGTCATTTCCTGCGTCACCAAAGAGTCGGTCACGCCCAGCACCTCCATACAGAAGATCATTTCCATCTCCGCCATGGATGGTATCAGAAAGACGAAGCCCGTAGATGACGTCATCACCGGATCCTCCAAAGATCAGGTCATTCCCGTTGCTGCCGCGAATATAGTTATCGCGATCATTTCCAATGAGAAGACCGTCTTCCCGAATCCCTGCAAGCTCGATAAACGCAGTATCATACGAACTGATGCCAGAAACTGAGAACCCTACATTATTGGATGAGACGCTAGAGACACCATTATTCACGAAGTGCGCTCCCTCGCCTTGTCTCGGAAGGGGCATATCGCGTTCGCCAGTTTGTGAAATCTGGGTTACTGAGATGACATAGCCGTCCCGAAAACTGTCATTGACCTCAAACGCAACGTTCTGGTTGCCGCTGACCAGATCCCTAGTGGATAGAAGAAGAAGATGGCTGCTGCCTATGCTTTCGGTGAACTGATGGATGGTCAGACCAGACGTTGGGTGAGCCGCCCCATCATAGCTGAAGCCAGGCAGGTGCTCAGCCATGAGGCCATAAACTGTCCCTGTCGCGAAGACTTCATTACTTCCCTCGTTCCCGGTGAGCATTGTTTTGTTGTTGTTCTGGATTGGCCAGATTGCTGCCATCCGAACGTCAGCCGAAACTGCCGCCATAAGAAATTCAACTATTGCAGCCACCTGCTTGTGGCCATAGTCGTGACTGGCGTCATTCTCGGGAGTGATAGTTGCAGCGACATTCCACGCTGACATATATATTTCAGCGTTGGCGCCGGCTTCCTGCCACTCACCATAACTGCGTACCACTTCCTCAAATCGACGCACTCTGCTCGATGCATTGAAGAAGAAATGGTGCGTAACTAGATAGTCTATTTGATCAATTACACCGCTCACTCGGAAATGCTCAACAATATCGGTATTATCTAGATCACCCTTGCCCATTTGAACTGCAACGCGAGCTTCTGGAAAGAGTTCAGAGATAATCTGAACTTGCACTGCAGCGACACGGGAGTACTCCTCCGCCGAAATAGCGGCTCCACCAGGTGTGACTGCATAGTACTCGTTTCCAACCTCTAGAATTATGTTATCCGCAGGTCCCCACGTTCCAGCTGCAAGCCCAGAAATAAAATCTCTGACGGCAGCTTCTCCTAGATCTGGCTCGTCGACAAAACGCTTCGTCGGGATTATGATGTTTGCAGGATAGGTTCGAGACGCCGCCCAGGCAAGGTATTCACTCAAGCCGGGGGGCTCTGCCTCGGTGCGGGCAGGTGGCACAGTGTCGGGGGATGTCAGACTGAATGTATCTTCAGCAAGCGTTCCTCCGGGGAAACGCACCTGACCTATGTTCAATGCATTTATCTTGTCTACGTATGTGCCAGAAAGACTGTCTCGATTGTAAAGAAGATTCGCGCCAAAGAGCTCTGCCGCAATTGGCCGAGATTCACTTGTCGGGAGGAAGGTGAACGTCGCGGACATGTTTCTGCTCCGCTCCCATGGTTGCGCCTATGTACTTAGGCATGATCTCCGGGATGAGCGTCCGTTAGGACCGCCACGAGAAGAGGGTCACCATCCGCCTCGGGCACCTCCCGTAGGAAAGCCTCAGCGGCTCGCACTATCCGCTGATGAAGGGACCAGTCTTGTCGGGAGTGAGCCAATGCTGTCATTGAAAACAAGATCCCGCCATGTTCCATCGTTTTAGGAGCCATGTTTCACTCGCCTTCTTTGTGTAGCCGCCGCGGAAACATTGACGCCGGGACCTTAAGGTGAGGTTACCGCTGAGCGGATCCCCAGTACCTCGTTGGGCTGTGGAAGAGACTGGACCGCTCCATGATTAACTCCGGCACTGCGACGTCGCTGCCCCTAGCTGCGAGAAGGCCCATCCGAAGGCCCGCCAGGCCGAGGTCGGGGCGGCGCTGGCAGAGGTGCAGGAGGCCGATCGCCCGCTGGAGGGTAATCCTCGCAGGGACCGGAACATGCTATGCAACATGCATTCCAGATTGGGGTACTTCGTAACCCGGGTGTTCGGTGGACACGGGTCGCTCATCCTTGCGCCCGACACGCGTCATGTCGCGATGGTCTCAGTCCGATCACCACGTTGTCGAGTTGAAGCATTCTCGCCGCGACCGCCCGGAACCACCGCACGTCGTACAATCGGCGCTCCTAGGCGGCAGATGGGCCGTGGTTCAACAGGCCTCGACGTGGGATACTCTTCGACAAGTCCTACCGCTTTTGCATTCAGGCGATCGTGGGGTAGGGCGAAAAATCGCTTGCGTGCACCCCCGTGTACGCAGACTGTTGATTTCCGCGCAGAACTGACCCGGGTTTTCCATCGAGAAGTGACCCACCT
>DAIQNO010000213.1:0-4825 GCA_036788355.1 Opitutales bacterium
GGCTCCCCGGAATGGGTTGTCGCCGGGTGGGGCTCTGCGGGGCGTCCTCGCCGGCTCACGGGAGCTGGGGGCGCCGGCGTTCCTGCCGGCTTCCCAGAATGGGAGGTCGCCCCGCCGACTCCCTGGAGCGGGAAGGACGGGCGGACGCCCCGACCAAGGAGCCTGCGCCCTGCCGATTTTCGCCGGGATTTTACCGTTGCCATGCTGCGTGATTGGCCCAATAAAAACGGGCTTCCCCAGTATGCGGCACACGATCTCAGCTTTAGTCGAAAACCAGTTTGGCGTCCTGGCCAGAGTGGCCGGAATGTTCAGCGGTCGCGGTTTTAACATCGACACCCTCAACGTCGGCCCGACCCACGTCGAGCACCTCTCGCGCATCACCATCACGGTGATTGCCAACGAGACGGCCCTCGATCAGGCGCTCAAGCAGCTCGGCAAGCTGATTAACGTCCTCGAAGTCACCCACTTTCACGGCCAGATGGCTTTCGTGGCGCGGGAACTGGTGATGATTAAAGTGAAGGCCAACGCCCAGAACCGCTCTGAAATCATCGAGCTGGCCGACATCTTCAACGCCCAGGTGGTCGATGTCTCACCGTCGGCCGTCATCATTGAATGCACCGCCAACGCCAACAAGATCGCCAACTTGATGGCCATGCTGCAACCCTACGAAATCCTCGAAATGGCCCGCACCGGCTCGGTGGCCCTCCCTCGGGCCATCCAGCCCGAAGGCACCCCCCCCTCCGAGGACTGAGCGGCTTGAGTCCGATGACGGTCGAGAACGCGGTCCCATCGTTTTGCCGATATATCAGCTTGATTTAAGTGCTTCGTGTTATCTGATTTTCTAGACCTTACTATTGAACCAGTTTCCAACCAACCCTGACTTTCCTTTAACATACATGACACCTGCACACGTCTATACCGAAAAAGATGCTGATTTGGCACTTCTCCAATCGAAAACGCTGGCTGTGATCGGCTTTGGCTCGCAAGGCCACGCCCACGCCCTGAACCTCAAGGACAGCGGTTGCACCGTTCTGGTGGGGCTCTACGAGGGCAGCAAGTCCAAGGCTACAGCGGAAAGCCTGGGCTTTGAGGTCGTTTCCAACGCCGAAGCGGTGCAGCGCGCCGATGTCATCATGGTGGCCCTGCCCGACATGGTGCAGCCAGCCGTTTACGCCAGCGACATTCTGCCGAACTTGAAGCCTGGGAAGACCCTCCTCTTCAGCCACGGCCTGTGCATCCATTTCGGCCTGATCCAGCCGCCCCAGGGCATCGACGTCATCATGGTGGCGCCGAAAGGCCCAGGGCACGTCGTGCGCTCGCAGTTCGTGGAAGGTAAGGGCGTCCCGGCTTTGATTGCGGTGCTGGAAGGTGCCTCTGAGGGGGCTAAGGACATCGCGCTGGCCTGGGCCAAGGGCGTGGGCGGCACCCGGGCGGGCGTCATTCAGACCAGTTTTCGCGAGGAAACCGAGACCGACCTCTTTGGTGAGCAGGCCGTCCTCTGCGGCGGGGCGGCGGCCCTCGTGCAGGCCGGTTTCGAGACCTTGGTCGAGGCCGGATACCAGCCCGAAATGGCCTACTTTGAGTGCTTGCACGAGCTGAAGTTGATCGTGGACTTGATGGTCGAAAGCGGCATCAGCGGGATGCGCTTTTCCATCTCGGAAACGGCAGAATATGGCGATGTGACTCGGGGGCCGAGGGTCATCAACGACTCCTCCAAGGCGGCGATGCGCGAAATCCTCAAGGAAATCCAAAGTGGCCAATTCACCAAGGAATGGGTGGCGGAATACCAGTCGGGCTACGCCAAGTTCAACCAGCTCCGCGCCGAAGGGGAGGCCCATCTCGTCGAGTCCACCGGCCAGCGGCTTCGCGCCCTGATGCCGTGGGTCAAAAAGCGCAGCATCAAGGGCTCCCAGGCCGCCTACGCGAGCTAAGCGCGCTTTGGCTCACCGCAGCCGTCAGGGTGTATCCAGGCCACCTTTCCTGCTTCGCACGTCGGGGCAGGAAAAACTGGGGTTCTCGTTACGTTAAAATGCTGGGCTAGAAGATGTTGCGCTTTGAATGGTCAAGGGGCCTACCCTGAGGTAGAGCGCGCTTCCGGCAACAGCGAGGGCGATCTAAAGGCCTTGGAAGGTGAAGGGCGGGGTGGTGACGAAGAGGCCGGAGGCTTCTCCGGCGATGGGTCGCCCGGAATCGCGACCGAGGTCGAGTTTCCGGGTGTCTTTTAGTGAAGCGAAGTCCAGCGCGGTGAGATCGACCCAGAAGACGTTGGGCGAGACGGCGCTCTCGAAATAATAGCGGAGGCTTTGGTGGTCGGCGACGACCCGCCAGCGGGTTGACGAGATGTTGGGCTCGTTTTCGGTGTTGATGCCGAAGGGCACTGAGCAGTTGCGGATCACACTGAACACGCCGGCGGTGGCGACGCGCTGATCGGCGACTTGGGGGATGGCGTTGACGTAGAAGGAGGCTCGGGCGAAGCGATCGGCGGCGCGATTGGTGCCGGGGAGCATCACGGTGCCCCCGATGGCCTTCCAGTAGGCGTTGAGCGCGAGTTGTTGCTCGAAGGTCGGGGAGTTGGTCAAGACTTGGTAGTCCCGGTGGTGGTGGATGACCTGCCGCCCGTCGATATACTCGACGATCGCGCTATCGCCTGACGGATCGGAGAGCGAGAGGTGGACGGTGGCCATCCGGTTGGTGCCGGGCATGGTGTCGGTCACCAGCAAAAAGGGCTCTTCGCGGAGGTGGGCGACGGCTTCCGCGACGGTCGGGAAGCGGTCGAGGAGGTATTGCGCCCAGAGGGAGACGGCGAGGCCAGGGCGGGAGGCATCGGGCGCCGGGTAGCCGGATTCGACCAGCCAGAGCAGGTTGGCCATCAGGCCGGCCTCGTTCAGGCCGTCCACGGTGGCGATGTCGTAGGCGGTGGCGACCACGCTGCCGTATTTGGCGACCCAGGTCAGGCTGTTTTCCCCGGCCTCGCCGTTGCGGGCCACGCCCCGAGGCAAGACCCAGAGGTTGCTGAGCATGTCTTCCTTCCAGTCCATGGAGCGGGCCGTCAGCACGCGGTCTTCTTGCCCGTGATAGACCAGCCGCGTGCAGGCATCGACGGACGGTGCGACGGCGAGAAGGGCCAAGGTCAGCGAGGTGAGGGTTATTTTCATGGAAGGAGAGACATCGCAAAGGTGCAGGGTTGTCAACCCCCCTGGAAGCGCCGGCGCTCCCGCCGGCCGGTTTAGGGTGGGGGTTGCCGACGAGGACGTCGGCGCTCCCAGGGGGGTGATGTTTCAATCCGGGGTTGACGTGGCTGGCGCGGGGCGGTAGCGGTAGGTTATGAACGATCGGCGGGGGTTGATGGAGAGTGGTTCCGGGGGTTCTTTGCCGCGGCGGGCCTTTTTGGGTCAGTTGATCGGCGCTTCGGCGGCGTTGGGGTTTCTGGGATGGGGGCGGGCGCAAGCCCAGGGGGCGGCGGCCGGACGCGGCCCGTTTACGCTGGAGCCATTGCCTTACGCGCCCGATGCCCTGGAACCGGCGATCGACGCCCAGACGATGACCATCCACCACGGTCGGCACCACCAAGGTTACGTGACCAACCTCAACCGGGCCCTGCAGGAGGCCGGTGAGCCTTATCTGTCGATGACCCTCCGGGAGTTGATGGGGCAGGCGGGCAGCTTGCCACGGGGGCTGAATCTGGCGGTGATGCGCCACGGTGGAGGTCACTGGAATCACGCTTTTTTCTGGGAGAATCTGCGGCCTTTTGACGCCGCGGCGACCCCTGGGGCGCGGGAGTTGCAGGGGTCGGCAGAGGCCAGCCACCAGGAGTTTCTGGCGATGGTGGCGATCAATTTTGGCTCAATGGACGGTCTCTGGCAGGCGCTGACGGCGGAGGCGATGGGGGTCTTTGGGAGCGGCTGGGCGTGGTTGGCCGTCGATGGGGACGGCAATCTGAGCGTGCGGAGCACCACCAACCAGCTCAACCTGCTGATGGGGGCTTTTTACCCTGGGGAACTGGTGCCGGTGCTGGGAATCGATGTCTGGGAGCACGCTTATTACCTGCGCTACCAGAACCGCCGGGGCGATTACTTGGCAGCGATTCGCCAAGTGATCCACTGGCCAGTGGTGGCCCAACGCTACGCCGATGTGCGGGCCAACCAGCGAGCGGCAGCGGCGGGAGTCAGCGGCGATGGGCAGCAGGCTGCTGAGGAGTCCGAGGAAGGTTCTGCGGAGGAGTAGCCTGGCGGACCTTAGCAGACGGGCGGGTGGCTAGTTCCAACCCCGCTACCTTGGCCTGCTGATTCGGGGGAGAGATTTTTTGATTGGCAGGCGTTATCGAGATCACTATCACCGAGACTTCTTCAATCATCATCCCTTATGGCACTCTCTGTCGGCTCTTCTGCTCCCGGTTTCTCTTTGCTCAGCAAGCACGCGGAGGGTCTTTCGACCCACACGCTGGACGGTCTCCTGTCGGAAAACGCGCAGGTGGTGCTCTTGTTTTTCCCGCTGGCGTTTACCAGTGTCTGCCAGAGTGAGTTGTGCTCGGTGTCGGGTGGGATGGACGCCTATCGGAGCCTGAACGCCGCAGTGGTGGGGAT
This sequence comes from Opitutales bacterium, assembly GCA_036788355.1. Taxonomy (GTDB): domain Bacteria; phylum Verrucomicrobiota; class Verrucomicrobiia; order Opitutales; family Cerasicoccaceae; genus DAIQNO01. The sequence continues at coordinate 4,584 of DAIQNO010000213.1, forward strand.
CAGCGTGGATAGTCCCTTCGCGCAAGAGGCTTTTGCCAAGGCCAACGGGATTACGATGCCGCTTCTGAGCGACTTTAACAAGGAGGTCAGCGCGGCCTACGACGTGCTGGATCACAACTTTTTGCCAGGGAAGCTCGGTTTTAAGGGTGTGGCAAAGCGCTCGGCTTTCGTGGTAGATCGTAATCGGACGATAATTTACGCTTGGAGTTCTGACAATCCAGGTGAGTTACCGCCTTTTGATG
>DAIQNO010000214.1:0-2147 GCA_036788355.1 Opitutales bacterium
CGCCCGTCGCACCTGAGACTGCACCCCGCCCCACTCAGATCACGTCGGCGAACCAGCTCTCCGATCGCCGGAAAAAACGCAGCCCCAGCACAAAAAGCACCACCGTGCCCAGCAGCGACAGCCCAAAAGAGGGCCACTGCACCGACGCCGAGCCCAACACCGCCCACCGGAAGCCATCCACCACCCCCGTCATCGGATTGAGGTAAAAAAGCCACTGCAAGTCCACCGGGACCCGGTCGCTGCTAAAGCCTACCGGGGTAATGTAGAGCCCAATCTGCACGAAAAACGGCAAGACATACTTGAAGTCCCGATACTTCACATTGAGGGCCGAGGTGAAAAACGCCGCCCCCAGCGAAAGCATCGCCGCCACCAAAATCAACGGAAACACCGCCAGCAACTTCCACGTGTAGGGCACCCCCAAAATCGGCATCAAAATCAGCAACAGAACCAAGGATATCGCCAAGTCCACGAAGTTCACCACCACCGTGCTAGCCGGCAAAAGCAGCCGCGGAATGTAGGTCTTGGACACCAGCGGGACGTTATTGATGAGACTCAAAGAGCCAAAATTGAGGCTCTGCGAGAAAAACTGCCACGGCAACAACCCCGCCAGCACCACCAGCATATACGGCGGACCCTCCGCCGTCGCCAAGCCCGCCACCTGACCGAAAACCACCGTCAGCACCAGCATCGTCAACAGCGGCTGCAACACCACCCAGAAAATCCCGATCGCCGTCTGCTTGTAGCGCACCAGAAAATCTCGCCACGCCAGAAAGAGAAACAACTCCCGGAAACGCCACAACTCCACCCACGGAATCGACGTCAGCCGACCGGCATCAACCACCACCCGGCGCCGAGAGGCTGCGGCCACGCCAGCCGACCGTGAATCACTCACCGCAGCCGCAGATCGGGAGCTGCTTGGGGGATGGGGCTGGTCAGTTAAGGACTCCACAGGCGAAACAGCGACGCGGTTGATCGAGGGGGCTGCACATCACGGCAGGCGAGGTCATCCAGTCAGGTTGTCTCCTTGATACCCCAAGGCGAGCCCATAAAACGTCATTGAGCCTTGCCGAAAGTCGGAAACGGAGGTTCTAAAACTCATGATGCTACGCCACCTCACTGCGTTCAGTCTCCGCCTCGCCCGCCTGGGTTCCGCGCTTTCCGCACTGGCCCCCAAGGTGCTCCTCGGCCTCGTCCTAGGCGCCTGCGGACTCCTCGTCGTCGCCTGCGGCCCCAAGGACGGCAGCCTGCCGCCGCTCGTCGTCGGGATGGATCTCTCCTACCCGCCCTTTGAGATGACCGCCCCCGATGGCACCCCCACCGGCGTCAGCGCCGCCCTCGCCCAAGCCCTGGCGGACCACCTCGGACGCGAGCTGCGGGTGCAAAATATGCCCTTCTCCGGCCTCATCCCGGCCCTCCGCACCGGCCAGCTCGACGCCGTCATCTCCTCCGTCACCCGCACGGAGGAACGCGCCCTCGCCGTGGACTTCTCCGACCCCTACTTCCGCGTCGGGCTGGCCCTGCTCGCCAGCACGGCCTCGCCCATCAACAACGCCGCCGACCTCAACGACCCGGCCCGCACCGTGGTCGTCCGCACCGGCACCACCGGCGCCCTCTGGGCCGCCGACAACCTGCCGCTCGCCAAAATCCTGATCCTGCCCCGCGAAAGCGAGGCCCTCCAGGAAGTCCTGCAAGGCCGCGCCGACGCCTTCATCTACGACCAACTCTCCGTCCTCCGCCAAGCCACGCTCCACCCCGACCGCGCCCGCGCCCTCCTGACCCCGCTCCAGTCCGAAGCCTGGGCCATCGCCCTCCCCAAGGACTCCGGAGACCTCCGCCTTGCCGTCAACGACTTCCTTCGGGAGTTCCGGGCCAACGGCGGCTTCGACCGCCTCGCCGACACCTTCCTAGCCCAAGAAAAAGCCGCTTTCGCCGCCCAAGGCGTCCCCCTGGCCTTCGAGTAAGCAGCCGAGCCCCCACCAGGCGCTCCCTTCAGCTCCGCCTCGCGCTAACCCCGGTCGATCACTCCTCGGCGGGGGCCAAGATTCCATCCAGGGCCAGCCACGCAGCCCACGGCAGCGCCTCCGGGCGAGTCGTTGGGGAAATGCCCTCCGCCGCCAGCCCCTCCAGCCAGGCCGACAGCGCTCCGC
>DAIQNO010000214.1:2157-4801 GCA_036788355.1 Opitutales bacterium
TCGCCGGTCGGGCGGATCGTCACATACTGGCTGCCGTCCCGCGCCCGCACCAGCCCCCCAATCTGCTTCCGCCGCTGGGTGAAAAAGCCCCGGATTACCCCCCGCGTCTCCGCCGCCAAGCCCCGCGCCTCGGGCCGCCGCACCAGCGGCAGCAGCACGCTTTCCACTGCTGGAGCCGGGTAAAAACACTGCGGCGGCACCCGGTGCCACGGCTCCGCCACGTAAGCCAACTGCAACCCGATCGAAATCGCCCCCACCAGCTTACTCCCCGGCGCCGCCAGCCACCGCTCCGCGCACTCCCGCTGCACCATCAGCACCATCCGACCCGGCAACGGCCCCGCCAACACCGCCTCCAGCCACGGCGTCGAAATCGCGTAAGGCAGATTGGCCACCACCTTAAAGTCCACCTGGCGACTGCCCCCATCGTCGCCCAACCCGTGTCTCGGCGCCTGGCCCGACGCCCCCAGTCCGGCCAACGGCAGGCTCACCGCATCCCCCTGCACCATGTGCAGCCGCCCGGCACCTGTCGGCGCGTCTCCCGCAACCAAGCACTGCCGGAAACGCTCCCTCAGCGCCGCACCGAGCCCCGGATCCAGCTCCACCGCCCACACCTCCGCCCCAGCCGCCAGCAACGCCCCCGTCAACGTCCCCAACCCCGGCCCGACCTCCACCACCCGATCACCCGGAGACACCGCCCCGAGTTGCAGCGACTTTGCCACGATATTCCCATCGACCAGAAAGTTCTGGCCCAGCGGCTTCCGCGGATCGTGCCCCAATTCGGCCAGCCGCTGCCGAGTTGCCGTCAACGAAAGTGCCATCTACCCACTGAAACACTCCTCCCTGCCCCGTCGCCACAAAAAAGCCCTGCACCACCACCGGCGCAGGGCTCTCTACCACGACTAAACCGCACCTACTCGCCGCCACCTGCCGACTCGCGAGCCACCGAGCCCCCCGGCGTCAACACCACCGGATTCTGGAACAACGCATTGGCGTTGCTCCCCCGGAAGGTCTGCCGCGAGGTCGAACCCCCAGGGCTGATCAAGTTAGCCGTCACGAAAATCATCAGATTGCGCTTCTGGTAAGATTCTCCCTCGCTCCGGAAAAGCCGCCCGAGGAACGGAACATCACCCAAGACTGGCACCTTGTCCTTCACCGTCACCACCTGCTCCCGCACCAATCCCCCGAGCACCACCGTAGCCCCGTCAAAAATCGTCACATTCGTCCGCACCCGCCGCGTCGAGAAAATCGGCTGAAGTATTCCCGAAGGAGTCGTCACAGTCGTCCCACCGCCTGAAATAGCAATGGTTTGCGCACCATACTCAATAAAACCCTCAAACTCTGTCACTTGAGGCTCCAACTCGAGGGAGATATTTCCATTCTGTTCCACCGTTGGCGTCACGGACATTTCGACCCCCACATTGCGCACCCGGAAATCCTGAGGCAGCGCAGGTGTGACGCCAATACCACCAGCGGCACCATCTCCCCTGCCGCCAGCACCGGCTTCGACTTGCCCATCGCTGTAGGATTCTGGGTAGAGCAACTCTTGTGCAACCACAATTTCCGCCGTCCGTCCCGACAGCACCGTGATCCGCGGCGAGGACAACAGATCGCTTCCCTGAGAACGTGAAAGTGCATTGATCACCAATCCTACTTCGACGCCGCCAAGGATTCCTTGCGTGGAAAACTGATTACCCGTATTCTGCCCCAACTCAACCGCACCGGCCAAAGACGGAACGGGATTTTGCACAGAGATCGGGAAAAAACCTGGTTGTTGGATCGTCGTTGTGTTGAACTCCACTGCCCTAGAAAACGCATCATTCAACGTCCGATTGGCCGAGGTGCCACGTGCACCGGAGGCCGAACCGCCTGATGCGTTAGCAGCAAAATCCTCGGTCTGCACCGTCCAGTTAAAGCCCAGTTGATCCAGGGCTCCCTGTTGGACTTCGAGGAACTTGGCCTCGATCTCCACCTGGTTGGTTTCATCATAGTTACGCAGCACCGTCCGCATCCGCTCGATGTTGCGCGGGGTCTGCGTCACAATGATCTGCGTGCCGTCGAAGGCCAACGAAGCCCCTGGAGTGTTCGCAAAGTCGATTCCCGCCCGCTGAAAGAAGTTTTGCAGCTTCTCTTCCGTGTCACTTTGGCTGCCACCCGCCGGAGTCGCCACCGGTGCCGCGAAAGGGTTGCCAAACGGATTTGCCGGGGCCGCACTGCCACCGCCCGAGCCGCCACCGGTATTGCCCGTCATGCGGATCACTGCTCCCGAGGAAACGGCAAAGAACTCCGTCTCCAAGAACGGCGCTCCGGACTCCCCCCCTTGGGACTCTACCACCACAAAGTTCCCCCGGACATCCCAGGTCCAGCCGACGTATTGCGTGACCAGGTTGAGGATTTCCTCCATCGTGGCACCCCGCAACCCGATCGTCACTGGAACCTCCGCGTCTTGATTGGAGCCCATCACGATATTGATGCCCGTGTCGTTCGGATCGGCCTGATTGACCGTCAGCTCCGAAAGTGTCGCCACCACCCGATTCAAGGGCGCATCGCTAAACTCGACCCGCGGCACCCGGATATTCCGCAGCCGCTCCCGGATTTCCGTTCCCTGCACCACTGGCCCCGTGGCCGAATCCCGGTCAAAAACCTG
>DAIQNO010000215.1:0-3107 GCA_036788355.1 Opitutales bacterium
GACGTTCTCCGTCGGAGGCTGAAAACGCACCGTGACGGCCAGCACCAGGAGACCGCCCGGTTCCACGCGCTCCCAATGCACCGTCGGCAGGCGGTCACTGAGGGGTGCTGAAAGGGAGGTCAACTGGGCCGTCAGGCGATCCCTGACCCTACCCGCTGCGGCTAACCACTCCCCCGGTCGCTCCGCGCCCTCCCCGGTGCCGCCCGCACCCCGGTGCCGCAGGCCGACCTGCCAGCCCTGCGAGCGCCAGGGCAACCGCTCCCGATTGGCGATGACCCCCTGCGCCAGCACGCCGTTGGGCACCACCAGACGCTCCCCGGAAGGCGCCGTCAGGGTCGTCGTCAACGCCCGGAAACGCCCCACCCGCCCCCGGACCTCCCCGGCAACGATCTCATCCCCCGGCAAGAACGGGCGACTCAGCACCAGGCGCAACGTCCCCATCAAGTCCCCCAACAACTCCCGGCAGGCCAGGCTCAGTCCTACCGACAACAACCCCAAGGCCGCCAGCAGGGCCGAAAACACCACCCCGCCGAACAACAACAGCAGTTGACCCGCCAGCAGCACCACTACCGCCACCCGCAAGGCCGAGACGGCCATCCGCGCCACCTGATCCAGGCCGTCCGGACTCGACCGCCGCAACAGGTGGCCCACCACCCCCGAAACATCCCAGCCGACCTTCGCCAAGGCCACCAGCAAGCCGACCTCACCGGCCAACCGCAAAGCACTCCCCCAACCCGGCTCGGTCGTCAGAAACAGGGTTCCCACCCGAAACCCGATCGCCGTCCCCAGCCAACCCGCCGGCTTTGCCAGCAGCAGGCACCACAACGCCGCCAAGGTGTCGCCCGACCGCCGCCAACCCCCAGCCCGCATCCGCATCTGCAACTGCACCAGCAACCCCAACCCCAGCCCCACGCCAAGGCTCAAGGCCAGCGTCAGCAAGTCCCTCCACGTCAGGGCATGATCCACCATGACCTCTTGATGCCCCCGCAAAACCACCCTGGCAAGCCCCTTCCAACACTCACCCCGCCCCTGGGAGCACCGGCGTCCCCGCCGATCAACGACGGCCCCCCTCTTCCCCATAATTCCTAGCTGAGGAGCCCCCGGTGACCACGCTCAGGTTGGAATTAGCGCTTCCCTTTCCGCTGTCGATAAGCTAACTACCAGTCTCGAAACTTCTCCCCACCCTACTCAACGAAAGCGTTCAAAGCCATGTCAAAACCGACCGACATTTACAAAGATTTCTCCCGGGAGTTACTGGAAAATTTTGTGTGGCAGCTCCAGTGCACGCGAGTCTATTACGAAAAAGCTCTCCTGAACGGTATCGAGCAAGATGGTGATTGCGTCTTAAGCTATTCTTTTGTGTGCCCATCCGAAGAAGCGGCCAAGTCACTTGAGTCTTACATCAACGAGCAAGCGGATGATGAATTCGTCGTTTCGTTGAATGAAGGGGCTTGGTTGCTCACTGGCAGAGGCGAGGAGACCATTTTTGACCTTGGTCTTATCTTGGATTGGGTTGGTTTCATGTGCGATGCCGGTAGCCAATTTGGTTGTCGATTTGATGGCTGGACCGTCGCCATCCCTCCAGTTACGGAGGAGGAGCCGCTACTTGAGGAGCCCACGGATACAGAAGCCATAGACGCTGCTCCAGAACCCTCAGTTGACTCCTACGAGCACCTGGTAATCGCGAGAATTATGGATCCGGTCGGGCCATTGGAGCGCGGTGAGAAATATGAAGATCCTTTGACCTTGGCCTTGAAAGAGCAGGGTCTCGGCGAAGTCACCGGAGGTGGGTCACTGCTCAATCGCCAATTCGAAATCGAATATGTCGAACTAGAGATTTCCCTCCACGACCTAAGCAGGGGCCTTGAATTATCGAAACAGCTTCTTAAAGACCTAGGCGCCCCCAAAGGATCGACCCTGCGATTTTCTCAAGAAATTGTCATACCAATTTCAGATTGAATGACCACCGTTTCGGAATGCCTCCCCAGTCAATCGAGGTTGAATCGAGTTGACGGGTGACTGCCGCCCTCAAGCTGGGAGCACTCGCGTCCTCGCCGGGCCTCGAAGCCACCCTCCTCCCCATGATGCCGAGCTGAGGAGCCGGGGCCTTATCGCGAAAATGCGAGGGGTTGGCCTGGAACATGCTGCCAGATGCTGACGATGATCCGCCAAGAAACTGCCGAGGGCTGGGCCCTGATCGCGCATCCAGAGCACGCCCGCCTCGCGGCGGCTTTCGCGACCCACTGGAAGAACGCCGACTTTGCCCCACCCGACCCGTTTTGCCACGTCCTGGATGCCGTTGGGCGCCATGATGATTCCTGGGGGTCGCGGGACGCGGAACCCTGCCTGACACCGGAGGGCCTCCCCAGTGCCTTTTCCAAGGAGTTGGTTGGCAGCTATGATGCTTTTGAGGAAATCGACCTCGCGGCCTACCTGGAGGTGCGCGGAGCGGCTACCGAGGCCGCCGCCCAGCGTGACCCCTACGCGGCCATCCTGATCTCGATGCACACCGTGAACCTCCTGACCGAGCAGGCCGACGTCAGCAGCCTGACGCCTAGCCAGCAGAGCCTCCACGCGGCTTTTATCGGGGGTCAGCGGGCCCGCCAGCGCGCTCTGCGACAGGCCCTGGCGGGAAACGCCCGCCTGTCACCTTTTTTGACTGACGAGGCCCTGCAACGCTGTTTTGAGTTTCTGCAAGCGTGCGACAGTTTTTCCCTCTACGCCTGCGCTGACTACCCGGCACCCGGCCCGCTCCGCCACGCCCACCCGCGCCAGCATACCTCGGAGGCCGCCACCATCACCCTCACCCCGCTTGGCCAACGTCGCTACCGCCTGCACCCCTACGTGCTCGACGAGCCCGAGGTTCACCTGCCGCTGTCCTACCGCGTCGTCAGCGGCCACCAATTCAGCTCGGAGGCGGAGTTTCGCGCCGCCTACCACGCCGCACCCCTCCAGACCACCACCGTGACCATTCTGGCCTAAACCGTCCTTGGAAAACACCCGCCGGGGGGAGGCGTGTCACCGACTCCTGAGACACCGGATAACCGGCGGAAATTTCCTGCGTGAGCCTTTCGACGGCTGACCCAACGATCACCCCGACTGCGTTC
>DAIQNO010000215.1:3117-4794 GCA_036788355.1 Opitutales bacterium
AAACCCCCCACCGAGGCGGTGCCTCGCCGAAATCCCAGACCTCCTTCAACCGGTCGCAACGCGCCGCGCCAACCTCTCGGCCACGGCGCTGGCAACCACACCCACCCTGCGACTAGACGTTAAACGGCGTGTTAGCCCGCGGGTTATGCACCTGGGTCTTCGGCAACTGGTGGCCGAGTTCCTCGGTAAACCATTCCCGTGAGGACGGGTCGCCATGCACCAGCACCACGGCGCGGGGCTGCATGTCGCAGGCCAAGTCAATCAGCTCCTGGCGATCAGCGTGGCCACTGAGGTCATAGCGGTTGACCTGAGCTGCGACGTGGGTGGAAAAATCCAGGGCGGCAAAGTTAAACACGTCCCCGTGGGCCGTCGCCTGCAGCAATCCGCCAGGCGTATCCGGCGCGCAAAACCCGACAAAAGCCACGCGGTTCCGCGCCTTGCCGAGGATCCCCGTGGCCGCCATGTAGGCCGGCGTCATCTCGACCATCATCCCAGAGCTGAGGAGGTGGATGGCCCGCCCACCGAGGTCGCGGCCGGGCTTATACTCGCCGGGCGGCTCACAGACGCCGAGGCGTTCCAGCTCACTGCGACGGAAGTTCACCTCGCCGAGCTTCCGGTCGATGGTGTCAAAATAATCCACCAAAGCAATGCCCAGGCCAGAGCAGTAAGTCGGCACCCGCGGCAACAGGCCCTGCTCACGCGCATCGGCCAAGACGGAAATCATCTCCTGCATCCGCCCCAGCGCAAAGACCGGCAGCAGCACCGAGCCGCCACTCTCCAGCGTGTCCGCCATGTCGGCAATCAGGCGGGCCACCTCCGTCTGGCGGTTGGTCTCGACCGGGCGCTCCGTGCTGCCCCGCGTCGTCTCCATAATCAGCGTGTCGCAGCGGTGGCGCGGGAAATCGGCCCCCTCCAGCGTCCGCTGACCCTCAAACTGCACGTCACCGGTGTGAAAAATCCGCCGCCCCTTGTAAACCAACTCCACCCCGACCGCGCCGACAATGTGACCCGCCCGATGCAACGTCACCTCCAGCGTTTCCCCCGACTTGTCCAAAGTAAAAGGCTTCTGCAGGTTGACGCCGCGCAGCCGATCTTCGAGCTGGTCGATGTCGCTCTTCCCATACAACGGGTATTCCTTCACGCCCTGCTCCTCCCGCTGCCGTTTCATCACGTTGACCGAGTTTCGCAACATCCGGGGCGCAATCACCTGCGACGGCTTGGAACAGACGATATGGGCACCGGGGTGCCGCTGGGCCGCCAACGGCAGCGATCCCAGGTGGTCGAGGTGGCAGTGCGTCAGGACAATCAAGTCCGCCGAGTCAAACTCGGTCGCCTTGTAGTTCGGAGTAGCCTCATGGCCAACCCCACGGGGGTCCAAGCCAGCGTCGATCAAAATGCGAAATGGGCCGAGTTCGATCCAAAGAGAGGACGCGCCAATGCCTTCGGCGCGGGAAAGGTCGTGTAGCTTCATTAAAAGGGGTCTAAGGCGGCGGGCGGGCCATCGCAGCGGCAAAGACCAGCTCGCACTCTGCTAGAAACCACGCCTCCGCCCCGCCGTAAAGCCTTTAACTCAGAAAGTTGCCCCTTAAACCCACCCCGCCGCAGACCCCCCTGATCGAATCAGGGAGCGCTCACCGCCGCAAGCGGAACCCTTGACGGCGACCTCGGCCATCGTCG
>DAIQNO010000216.1:0-4790 GCA_036788355.1 Opitutales bacterium
CAAGGGCACTGCTGAAGGCGATTTTGCAATACCAAGGTCAACTTAACCAGTTGCGTCAATGAGCGGCGGGGGCACTGGCCCGGGTGGCCCTATCGCAGTGGTGGCGGATCGACCTTCCCTGGGCGACGGTCGCGGCCAACTTGGCGGGTTGCTTCCTCCTGGGGGCGTTGATGGGTCTGGAGCGCACCGGGGCGGGCTGGGGGCCACCGTGGTTGCGCGTGGGGCTGACTGTAGGATTTTGCGGGGGTTTCACCACGCTTTCGACTTTCAGTTGGCAGACGCTGGTGTTGCTGGAGGCGAGCCGCTGGAGTGCCGCAGCGGTCAACATCGGCTTAACGGTGTCCGGAGGGCTGCTGGTGGCCTTTTTCGGTTTTTGGATGGTCACGACCAGGCAGTAACCGGATACTCCACCATCATGGAAGCTTGGCTGGCACCGATCTTGAGAATCTTGGGCCATCAGAGGAACCAGGGGGCTAGATCGAGGGGTCAGGCTTGGATCATGAATCTGAGCCAGTTGAAGGGTCGGCAGCGTTTTGATCGGACGTGCTTAACGCGGGTAGCCCGGAGGTCCGCCCGACGCGGGATGCTAGCGGCCCTCTGGCTGCTGACCGGCGCGACGGCTTTCGGCGCGTTGGATCCGGCGCGGATCGTCGTGGTGGCCAACCAGAATGACCCCGACTCGATGGAAATCGCCCGTCACTACGTGACGAAGCGAGGGATTCCGGAAAAGAACCTCATCCAACTGCAATGCCCGACGACTCCGGCGGTGAGTTGGCCGATTTTTACCAGTGAGATCTTTAACCCGTTAAAGGAACGCCTGATCGAGGAGGGTTGGATCAACGGGCGCCTGGAACCGGGCGTGGACACCGCGGGGCGTCGCGAGGCCCTGATTTTCGGGCACCGCATCGATTTTCTGGTAACTTGCCGCCTGCCCTATCGGGTCAACTCCGAAGTCCGCGCCGAGGCGACGCAGACGGAGACGGCGGCGGTGGACAGCGAGCTGGCGATGATCCTAACCCACGGCCAGCCCTTGGCGGGGCCGCTACGCAACCCGCTGTTTCGCAAGATGGCACCGAGCTCGATCGAGTTGGCCCAAGTGGTGCGGGTGTCGCGGCTCGACGGGCCGACCGTGGGTGCCGCCAAGGAGTTGGTCGATCGGGCAATGGAGGCCGAGAAACTGGGCCTGATCGGGAGGGCTTACCTGGACTTGAGCGGCCATGCCCCGCAGGGCGATGCGTGGATCGAGGCGGCGGGGGCCGCTCTCGACCAGCTGGGATTCCCCACCTTTATCCACCGGCCCAAGGAACTGTTGCCCCCAGAGGAGCGGCTCGATGGGGCCGCGTTTTACTTTGGGTGGTATGTTTCCCAGCCCTACCCGGCCTTCCAACGGGTCGCCAAGCTGCGACCTGGGGCCATCGCGATGCACATTCACAGCTTTTCCGCCAGGGACCTGCGCTCGACGCGGAGCTGGACGGGGTTCTTGGTGGAACGTGGCGTCGCGGCGACGGTAGGCAATGTCGCAGAGCCCTTTCTCGGTGCCACGCACCAGCCCGACATCATCATGGAGGGCCTCACCCGCGGATTGACCGCCGGGGAGTCCCTCTGGGCCGCTCTGCCGACGTTGAGTTGGATGGCCATCCAACTCGGCGATCCGCTCTACCAGCCAAACTTGGCGGCCTCACCCGGCCAGGTGAAGGCCCTGGAGGAAGGGATTTTGGACGCCGCCGAGGCGGCCTACGTGTTGGAGCGTTCACTGAACCTCCGGGCGCGGGCGGGGGAGGCTCCCCCTTCTTTGGTCGCGGTGGCGGCCCACTGGTATCGCCGCTACCCGAGTCCGATGCTGGCGGTAACTTTGGGGGAGCGCCTGCGAGCGATCAGCCAGGCCCGACTGCAGCCCTTTGCCGCGCCGTTACTCAAGGAGCCGACCTTCGCACCGCAGGAGGTTGACGCCGCGTGGCGATTCATCCAGTTACTGGCCGCAGAGGGCGCGCCCGAAACCGTCGCGGCCTTATTGACCAAGTTATTCATCAGCACGCCGATTGACAGCACCAAGGAAGAGGCCATTCTAGCCGAGGCGGTGCGCTTGGCGGTTTCTACCGGGGAAGAAACCCTCACCAGGATTCTTCAGGCGCGGTTGCAGGCCCGCTCTGCACCTAAGCCGTAACGGAAGCGCCGCCACAGGTTGGTTTACGGCACCAGTCAATACTGCAAGCCTGACTCGACTGCCGGCAGCACCTCGACCTCTGCCAAGAGGCTCCCATGCTGCCCCGATCTGCGGATTGAGACGGGTGAGAGACCAGGGACCTGCTGAAGGTGGCCCTATTCCGCCGACTGATCGCTTTTTTGAATCGCTTCACCAGCGCGTTCGAGGTCTTTTCCAAGGCCATCGACGGTGTTGCAAGCAACTTGGCCCAAGGAGAGCACGATCAAGGCGAAAAGACCGGAGATTGAGGCCACGCGGCGCCGGATTGAGTGATCTTTCGAAGGATTCATTGTATAAAGTTACCGCGTTGCAACCATCCTGGCAAGGCTAGAGTTGGCGGCCTGCCCACCGTCGTCGGGCAGCGGGCACTGGGGTGGCAGAAGGAAAAAAAGGGGCACTCTCGACATGAGGGCCACGCGGGCGATACATGGGAGGCGGAGATTCACTGTTATCGATCAAGATGAGCCCGACCTTGACCACCATCGTGCTGCTGATGTGCAGCAATGTCTTTATGACCTTCGCGTGGTATGGCCACCTGAAGGCGATGCCGCACCAACCTTGGCTGATCGCCGCGTTGATAAGCTGGGGCGTGGCCCTCTTTGAGTATCTCCTGCAGGTCCCGGCGAACCGCATCGGCCACAGCGTGATGAGCGTGGGGCAACTGAAAATCTTGCAGGAGGTCATCACGCTGACCGTTTTCGTGCCTTTTTCTCTGCTTTACCTCCGGGAACCCCTCAAACTGGACTACCTCTGGGCCGGACTCTGCCTGCTGGGGGCGGTCTATTTCGTCTTCCGGAGCAAGCTAGGCACCTAGGGAATGAGCGGCGACGGGTGGCCGGAAGCGGCAACCGCTCAGAGATAGGCGTCGGCCCAAATTGCTCCTCACGGCGTCGGCCCCGAGTGCTCCTCACGGCGACGGGGGTAAGGAATCAGCGGTAGCTGAAGCGGATCAAGACCTCGACCTCCTCGCCAAGGGCTTCCCGCATGTCGGGCGACCAAGGGCCAAAAGGAGCGCGGCTGATGACGGCTTCGAGCGCGATGAGTTGGCCCGTGGTGCCAGCGGTTGACTGGAGCGTTTCGTGCTCGATCAGTTCACCGAGATCGTTGATCGCGAAGCGGATGACGACATCGGTGCCCCGTTCAGCCGAGATGGCGCCACTTTGCTGAATGTTGGCGATCCACTGCTGGTAGATGACTTCGAGGAGTCGGCTGCGGTAAACGCCAAAGTCAGTGAGTCGCGAGCTGATGGCGATCTCGCCGAGCAGCGGGGCGGCGGTGGTGAGGCGGCCGCGTTCACCCAACGGGGGCGTAGATCGGAGGGCCTGCGGAACCTGGGGGCGCGGGCGAGGCTGGGCAGAGGCCGAGGACGCGGAGGAAGCGCCCGCCGTGGCGGAGGGCGGAGTGGCGGAATCTTCGGGCTGGTCGGCGGGCTGGTCGACGGGAGGGGCACCGCCGTCGCCTTGGGGCACACGAGTCTCGTCAGTGGGCAGGCCCAACGGCGCCGGCGGCAGATCGGGCTGGCCCAGCAGCAGCCCGATCCGGGGCTCACCGGAGGCTTCTTCCGGCAGTTCCGGAGCAACCAGAACGGCTCCGCCTCCGCCGTCAGGTTGACCGGGTGGCGGCGTCAGCACGGTGGCATCCCCGTCAGGGACACCGAGTTGACCGGACGCCTGGGCGGGAGACGCCGGGGCCGCCTCGGCGGCCTGGCCGCTGTCCCTGGTGGCCTCGGCAGTCGGCGGGGCAGTCCGAGCGTCGGGAGCCGGCGCAGTAGCGGTTTCGGCGTCGGACGGGCGGGTTGTTTCGCTGTCTGCAGCTCCCCCGGCGTCGATCTCCGCCGGTCCGTCACCTTCGCCGAGGGAGTCACCCTCGGCGGCGGAGTCTCCGCTGGCTTCAGATTGGCGGTCGGCCTCGCTATCGGCCTCACTTTCCGCCCCGGTGGCGGCCTGAACTGCGGCGACGGCCTCGCTGGGCCCGAGCGCGGCGGCAGGGGCCTCGGGATCGGGCAGGCCGCCCTCGACGATCTTGAGACTGCCGTCATCTTCGCCATCCACGGTCGGCGCGGCATCGTCGGAAGTAGGTTCCGGTTCGCGTTGGGCCGCGCTTTGATCTCTCGAGGATTCCTGGTTGGTCGGCGGCGGCGGGGTCTGGTTGGCCTCCGGGTTGGCCTCGACGTAAACCGGCGGTGGAGGCGGCTCTGGGGGTTCTGGGGGAGTTTCGACCTCCCACGTGACCTCTGGCGGCGGGCTCTCGGACCTTGCCACGGACCTCTGGATGGCGAAAATGGCGGCGGCTCCGCAAGCCGCGAGGTGAAGGATGACGGCCAGCAGGACAACCCACCACAAGCGAGCCGGCGCTTTGGGGGCGTCGGTCAGCACCCACCAGAACGCGGCACTCTCCGCACGACCAGCCACGCCCACCGGAGGGCCCGCCGTTGGCCCGCCCAGAGCGGAGGCTCCTGGCTGGGGCTGGCGATGGGCTGGATCTGAGGAAGCCATGTGAGCAAAGATCGGAAGAATGCGTCGCTCAAAATGCTGGCAGGCTTGCTCGGTGGTGTCCAACCAATCGGAGGACAGACTTTACAATGGGG
>DAIQNO010000217.1:0-894 GCA_036788355.1 Opitutales bacterium
CCGTGGGCTTGAACCTTGCGCCCCGTTGGGGCTGGGATTCAGCGGCGGATTTAGCCCGCAGGACGCCAGGTTACTGGCTGAACCCGCCCGATGATGAACACGCCCGATGAAGGTGAGCTCCTGACGAAAAATACAAAGACTCCTCTGCAACATGGGCCGAAACCACTAAAATTAGAGGGGGTGTTTTTACAAACTCAATACAATCGCCGCCAATCTGTAACATTGAAACCTGTTGACACTGTGAGGCCTGTCCCGAAATGCTTGAGCATCAACCGGCAACAACCCCGCCGACAACCCTATGCCAGCAAACTTAACCAAACGAGACATCGTTGTCCAAGTTTACGAGCAGACTAAATTGTCCCAGCAGCAGGTTCGCGAAACCGTGCAGCTAACGTTGCAGGTCATTGCCGATTCGTTGTCGCGGGGTAAGTCGGTAGAGCTGCGCAACTTTGGCGTTTTTGAGGTGCAGGTTCGCAAGAGCCGGGTCGGGCGCAACCCGAAGGTGCCAGAGACGGACGTCATCATTCCGGAGAGGGCGGTAGTCAAATTCAAACCGGGTAAGGAGCTGAAGGCCAATCTGGATACTCTCGATACTGCGGGGCTAAATGCTGAGGATTGAGTTGCGCGGGACTCGCCGTTTAGCCAACAGCCACGGCTTCGAAAAAACGCGGCCCGGTCTACCAAGTTCGTAACACGTCGGCGTGACTTGGCAACGAGCAGAGCCTACCGAATGTGGAAGCCCCGAGCGAGAGCGCGTTGAACAATTACCAATCGGAAAAAGTTGATTGCCGGTAACTCCTTGCGATGGGCAGGTGGGCAAGCCGCGGACGGAGTCGGGCAGCGTCGCGACCTCCCAAAGTTGGCATTCAAGAGATGGCTCCTTCCGCAATCTTT
>DAIQNO010000217.1:904-4782 GCA_036788355.1 Opitutales bacterium
AACCTCCGCGACCACCTCGAGTTGGGTTTAAGCGATGGCCCCCTCCGCAATCTTCAGAAGGGTGATGCCGGGGCCGTGGCGATTTCGACGCAGCTCACGATGGATCACCCAGTGGGGTGGAAACTGCAGGCCACCGGGATTTTCCAAGGCCAGAAGCCCCCCCGCCCGAAGCCACGGTTGGACGGTCTCCAGCAAGGCCTGCAGTGACGTCTCGTAAGTGGCGTAGGGCGGGTCTGCGATAATCAAGTCGGCACCGAAGCCCGGCCCCTCCCAGCGCAGGACGTCGCGCTTCACGATGGCGGTTACGGGAGCCGTCGGCACCATCGCACCTAGGTTAGAACCACCGTCGGTGGCTGTGCCCGCGGTAGGAGGGCGTGCGGCGGCCTGAATGGCGCGCTCAACCGCTGCCACGTTCTGCACCAGGCAGGAGATGGCCGCAGGTGCCTGTTCGACCCAAGTCACGGCGGACGCACCCCGGCTCAGGGCCTCAAGCCCGTAGGCACCGGTGCCCGCAAAGAGATCCACCACCCTGGCCCTCACAATCTGATCTCCGAGGTGAGAAAACAGAGCCTCTCGGATGCCCCCGGTCGCCGGACGAGTCGCGTCGCCTTTCGGTGATCTGAGGTTGATACCTCTGGCCAGTCCGCCACTGATCTTCATCGTTTATCGTTGCCCCATTGCAAAAGTTCCACAAAAATCCATTATATCTTAGGGGTTAGTGTGCTCGCGGCCACGGAAGACCGGTCAACTTTAGGACAGAACCACCGTCGGGAGTCTTTCTTTCCTGCCAAACAATTGTCAACATGGGGTCTGCTGAACGTTCTGCTGACGACACTTCCGCGCCGATTCCGTTTCCGCCGGGTCAGCATCTTGAGGTTTATCGAGAGACCGAGACCGGAGATACTCCTTCCGACTTACTAAAGCTATTACGTGAACGCGAGCAGGCCGCCGAGGCCAAGCAACTTCAGGCGGATCGACTGATCCGGCTTTATCAACAGCGGTTGCGAACTCTGGCAGGTGTCGATGCGTCGGAGGCCCGGCGGCTGCTGACGGAGGAAGTTCGTCAATCCTCTGCCGAAGAGCTAGCTGACATCCGCCGGGAAATGCTCTTTCAAACCGAGCAGCAGGCTCGCGAGGAGGCCCGGCGCATCCTCTGCGATGCCATGCAGCGCCTGACGACCAACCCGGAACGCCAACTCTCGGCGGCGTTGGTCACGATTCCCAACGAGCAGATCAAAGGAAGGGTGATCGGACGCGAGGGTCGCAATATCCGGGCTTTCGAGACGGTCACCGGCGTCACTCTGATGATCGACGACACGCCGGGGTCGATCCTCGTTTCCAGTTTTGACCCCGTTCGCCGGGAAATTGCCCGCCGGACGCTGGAGTGGCTAGTCGAGGATGGTCGGATTCACCCGGCGGCCATTGAGGAGACGTTCTCGCGGGTCTCTGAGGAGATGCGCGATACCATCTACGCTTACGGGGAAAATGCGTTAATGACTCTGCGGCTCGGCGGAGTGCCCCCGGAGATGGTCGCCCTGTTAGGTTCCCTCCACTTCCGCCTCTCCAACAATCAAAACACCCTCGATCATAGCGTCGAAGTGGCTTTTCTAGCGGGCCTGATCGCCGCCGAGCTGGGGCTCGACCAAGAGACGGCGAAGCGGGTGGGCTTATTTCACGACCTAGGTAAGGCTCTCGACCAGGAACACGGCGGCAGCCATGCCAAGGCCGCAGCTAACCTGCTCCGGCGTTATGGCGAGCCGGAGGTGGTCATCAATGCCGTGGAAGCGTCCCATGGAGAGGTGGCCCCGGCGAGCCTCTACGCCGAGGTGCTGAAAATTGCCGACGCTGCATCGGCCGCCCGTCCTGGGGCTCGCACCGACTCTCTGAGCGGCTTCTTGCAGCGGGTCCGCAGTCTGGAAAAGCTCGCGCTGGGCTTTCGGGGCGTGGTCGATGCCTACGCCATCCAAGCCGGCCGGGAAATTCGGGTCGTCGTCAAGCCAGAGTCGATTACCGATGCGGACGCCCGCACCTTGGCTCGAAATCTTCGCCGGAGAATCGAGGATGAGCTGAGCTACCCTGGTGAGATCAAGGTGACCGTCATCCGGGAGCAACGCTTCAGCGAAACGGCGACCTAAAGCTTACCCAGAAACCCCCCGAAACATCGCCAGCGACGAAAAATTAACCAATCTGGGGGCTAAGGAAGTCTTACAATAACACTTTTACCCGAAGATCTTCGATTTTGGCCAAAGTTGCTTGAACGCTCGATCATTATTTAGCTGAGCAGCGGCGTTCCAAGTCTCCCTCTCGCAAGGTTGGTGGCCGCCGGTTGTCGTGGGTGAGCGGTGAAGTTGGGGCTAGCGAAGCAATACGATAAAAGATGGACGTAACAGGGTCTCAAGATTCTCCTTTAGGACGCCGGATGCGGCGGCTCCGAGACACTCCCGCAGTTCGGGCGATGGTGCGCGAGGTGCGCGTTGGCGTCGAGCACCTCATTCAACCGGTTTTCGTGGTGGAGGGTGATGGCCAGCCCGAGACCATCCACTCCTTGCCCGGGCAATTTCGCTGGTCGCTCGGCGGTCTTGATGCCTTAGTTGAACGGGTTCGCGCCGCAGGCGTTCCCGGCATCGCGTTGTTTCCGAAAGTGGACGCCGCCGTGAAGTCCCCGGCTGGTGACGAGGCGCTAAACCCCGACGGCCTCGTGCCGAAAGCCATCCGACGCTGGAAAGATCTGGCACCCGAGGTTCTGGTGATCGCGGACATCGCACTCGACCCCTACACCACCCATGGCCACGATGGCATTCTCACTTCCGACGGATCGACAGTGGACAACGACTCGACCGTCGCCCGGCTGGCGGAAATGGCCGTGGTTTGCGCGACAGCAGGGGCAGATTGGGTCGCCCCCAGCGACATGATGGACGGGCGCGTCTCGGCGATTCGGCAGAGGCTAGACCAGGCGGGTTTTTCGCAGGTGTCCGTGCTGAGTTACGCGGCGAAGTTCAACAGTGCCTTTTACGGCCCCTTTCGCGAGGCCGTGGGCAGTGCCCAAGCCGCCGGCACCATGGCTCTCGACAAGTCCACCTACCAGTTAGACCCCGCCAACCGACGCCAGGCGGTCGCCGATGCGCTGCTCGACGATGAAGAGGGTGCCGACTGGTTGATGGTCAAGCCCGCAGGGCCATATCTCGACATTCTCCGTGAGCTGCGACAGACCACCCGTCTGCCCCTCGCCGCCTATCAAGTTTCGGGAGAGTATGCCCAGATTTGCGCCGCCGCCGAGCGCGGTTGGCTCGACCGTCGCCGCATCCGCGATGAGAGCCTGCTGAGTATCCGTCGGGCCGGAGCCGACCTTATCCTCAGCTACTTCGCCCTCGAAATCGCCGAGGAAGCCGCCAAGCGAGCCCCCCTTAATTTGCAGTGAACGGGAACATCCTTCGGAAGAAACAGGCACCACCCTGAAGCCACAGTCCCAACTCCTCGGCCACCGTACCAATTCCTAGGCTATAAAGAGCCAACTTTGAAGCTACTTCAGCGAAAAAGTCTGGCCGATGAGGGTGTAACCTTGCAGGGCTTCGTTGAGTTCTTCGGAAAAATAATACTCCGTCACGATCATCCCAATCTGCTCATAAGTGCCGACAAAGATGCGGCAGCCTCCAGGGTAAGTTCCGAGGATCTTGCCCATAAGGTGGATGCCGTCGCCCTGCACCTCGCCCCAAGATTGAAATCGGGTGCGTGACATTGTGGTCACAATCACCCCGTCGTAGGTCTGGCGGACATTTCCGAGAATTACGGAGAGGTCTGGACGGGTTTTCGGGTCGAAAACCTCTATCGTGATGAAGGATTCCCCAGCAGTCTGCACCGTGACCAACCGATCTGGGTCG
>DAIQNO010000218.1:0-4759 GCA_036788355.1 Opitutales bacterium
CCCTCGGAGCACCGCCCCTCGGAGCACCGCCCCTGGGAGCGCCGACGTCCTCGTCGGCATCTTCCCAGCTAAACTGACCGGCGGGGACGCCGGCGCTCCCAGCGTAAACGGCACCCCCTCGTATCCCCGCAGTTTTTCATCACACCCGAATCCGGGAGGTCACACGGATTTTGGCTTGAACAGACGGCTCGCGGCGGGCTTGCTGCTGACATGTTAGGGCCTCGGCAGAGCGAGTTTAAGGTTTTAGGCGTCGGCTCGTCAGAATGGGTGATTCTGCTGAATGGGATCGGGCCACAGACCTTCTCGATCGCATCCATCGCGCCGAGTCTGCTGGCCGCCGGGTTTTCGGTCGCCCAACTGGTCTACCCCTCGACGATGCTGCCGCTGCAACGCCTCAGTGACGAGGTTATCGCTCCGATGTTAGAGCGGTTTCTGCCACCCGGCGTCGAAAAACTCCACTTCGTGACCCTGTCGATGGGCGGGATCGTGGCTCGGGTGTTTCTGCGAGACCACCGCCCGCAGAATCTCGGTCGGGTGGTGATGCTGGCCCCACCCAACCAAGGCAGCGAGGTCAGCGACTTCCTCCAGCGGTTCTCCTTTTACCGCCTCGGGATGGGGCCAGCCGGCCTAGAACTGACCACGGCGGCCAATTCTACGGTCAACCAGCTCCCACCGGTCGATTTCCCGTGCGGCATCATTGCGGGGCAGCGATGCCTGGATCCCTGGTTCGCTTGGCTCTTTAAGGGGCCTAACGACGGAAAAGTGTCGGTTGAACGGGCCAAAGTCGCCGGAATGACTGATTTTCGGGTCATCGACGGCAGCCACTATTTCATTATGCGGCACCCGCAAGCCCAAGAACTGACAATCCGCTTCCTCCAGACGGGCGACTTTGGCCCCGTCCCTCCAGTGCCGAAAAAGTCGACGAAGCGGCGATCGTCCGGCAACGCGCTTCACTAAAGTTCGGCGGGTGGCACAGCAGGGCGATGCGATTGCAGAAAGCGCCTCACGGCTGGGTCTCTCGTTAACTCTATCGCTCGCGAGCGGCATTGATCTGCTTCAGCGGCGCGATTGAGGTCGGCCAGCAGCTCACCTTTCAACACCCAGTAGGGCTGATAGTTTTCCGTGGAAGGAATCTCGTCAAGTGCTGCCAAGGACGCCAGGGCCGCGGTTGGCCCGTGGACTTTGCGGATGACGGCGGAGCGCGAAACCTGGGCACCGAGGGAGCTTGAGATGCGACAAAGAATGTCGTAAAGGGTCAGCAGTGTCCCCCAATCGGTCTGGCCGGAAGACGCTCTGGCAGCATGGACGGATTGAATGGCAGCCTCGATGGTAAAATGGCCAATCCGACCGGTGGCCAGCGCCTGGGCAAGAAATGCCTCCGCTTCGCGCTGGAGGGGTGCCGACCACCGATGCGTCGCCTGCGCGTCGAGGGGAACGAAATTGCCTTGGTCATCTCGTCGGGCGGGGCGCCGGGCCTCACAATGCAAAAGCAACGCGACCAGTCCCAGGGCCTCAGCGTCTTTCGGCACGAGGTGGGCAACGGTGCGCGCCAGGAAGATACTTTCGGTGGCCATGCCGCCCGGTGCGGCCTGGTAGGGGTCGTCCACCTCGGTAGTGTAGGCCGCGTAAATGGCCTCCAGCACGGCACCCAAGCGGGAATCCCACTCCTCGCGGCTAGGTATCGCAAAGGGGATCTGGGCTGCCGAGATCTTCGCCTTGGCCCGGCTTAACCGCTGACCCATCGTCGCAGCAGGCACCAGAAAGGCCCGGGCGATGCGTTCAGCAGTCAATCCCAGCACGGTCTGCAACATCAGAGGGGTGCGGACAGCCGGGTCGATGGCTGGGTGGGCGCACACGAAGAGCAGGGCCAGGCGCCGATCCGGAATCTCCCCGGACGATTCCTCCAGGAGCGTTGGCGCCATTGAATCGGTAGCCATCGCCAGATCCGTCTCGGCGAGCCGATGGCGAGCCTCCGAGCGCCCGCGATCGACGAGTTGCCGCCGAGCCACCGTGAAAAGCCAAGCCTCCGGCTTTTCCGGAATCCCGTGCGCTGGCCAATGAACCAGCGCTTTCTTTAGGGCTTCGCCCAGCGCGTCCTCGGCGTCCGACCAGCGCGAGCCGTTGGAGACTAAATAGGCCAGCAGGCGCCCGTAGGCTTGACGGGCGACCTGCTCGAGCACGGACTCTACTGAAGCGACAGCCACGGTGAAAAGCATCCTGTAAGACAATCCTTAGCTCATTGGCAAAATCGGGCGGATTTCGACACTTCCATGGAAAACCGACGGAACTTTTTCGACTAGCTTTATAGCCGCGTCAAGATCGGGTGCCTCAATGACGAAGAGGCCCCCGAGCTGCTCTTTGGTATCGGCAAAAGGGCCGTCCTGGACGTGGCGCTGCCCATCGCGTACTCGGATCGTGGTGGCGGTGGTCGGCCCTTGCAGACAGTTACCCCCCGCGAGCGCCCCAGCGGCAACTAGCCCTTGCGAAAAGGCTGTCCAGCCCGCCCAATAAGCCGGAGCATTACCGTTGCTCCGTGCAGCGAATTCTTCTTCCGTTTCGTAAATAAGTATTCCGTATTGCATAGTTTTTTTCTCCTGGTTGGTTTCTGCTGTCCTTGACTGGTTGTGATCGTGGAATGTCACCCAAATAATGGCCCATTCACCGTATTGACGTTTCACGAAGCTGCATTTCGACCGAGCATCAGAGATTTTCGAAAGAAACTGGCAATTGCGGCCTTTTGGTCGGCGCCGAGAATGCGATGGTCGTCCTTGCACCGGACGGGGTGCCGTGGTGGAGTGGAGCCGTGACGCCTCAGCTGCCGACCATTTTTCGTGTAATCGTGATCCCGTGGATGGCCGGCCTTTTTCTGGCAGGCTGCGCGGTAACTTCGCCGCCGTCACAGGTTGAGCGCCTTCCCGCACCCGTCGCACCGACTTGGGGTGAAAGCCTCGGGCCGAGGGGATTGGTCGTCGAAGAGTTGGCCGCTGATCGGCGCGAGGTCGTGGGGGCTCCAGTGGATGGGTCGGCGGTGGAGGGCGGTGGCACCCTTGCGACGGGTCAAGTCCCGATGGTCACGCCAGGCACGCCGGTTGGGCTTCCGGATTCTCTTCGTTGGGCGACCCTCGGAGGGCAACGGACCCTGACCGCCGTGGTGACGGAAGCCCTACAGGCCAACTTTGACCTGCAAGCTTCAGCGGCGCGGCTCCAGACGTCGCTGGCCAGTCTTTCGGGCAGTGCCGCGCCACGGGCCCCCCAGCTTGGCGGCAGTGCCGGAGCTTCCCGGCGTCGCAGCAACGCCAATTTTGGGGGTCCAGCGGGGGTGGTGTCCCAGGAGAACAACCAGTTTGGGGTGGGGCTCGATGTTTCGTGGGAGCTGGATGTCTGGGGGCGGCTGGCCGCGACGCAGCGTGCCGATTTGGGGGCAGCCCAGGCCTCGTGGAGCGACTTCCAGGCGGCGCGGATTTCGCTGGCGGGGCGGACGGCTTCCGCTTGGCTGGCCGTCACCGCCGCCAAGAGTCAGCTCGCCTTGGCGGAGGAGACCGCGACCTCTTTCACAACCACCTTGGCCTTGATTGAGCGTCGCTTTGAACGGGGCACCGTCTCCTCACTGGATGTGCGCCTGGCGCGAGCCCAGACGGAGGCTGCCTTGTCTCAAGTGGCGGCCCGCCGCAACGCCTTGCAGCGAGAGCATCGTTTTTTGGCGGTGCTGATGGGCCGTTACCCCCGGAGTCTCTCCGATGACCCCCAACGGGTTGCCGAGCTGCCGGAGTTGCCGCCCCAGCCACCCACCGGAATGCCGTCCGACCTGTTGACCCGGCGCCCGGATCTGGTGGCCGCCGAGCGGCGGCTGGCAGCCCAAAGTGAGCGGGTTTTCGCCGCCCGCCGAGCCTTCCTGCCCGCGATCTCACTCTCGGCCTCCGCGGGGCAATCGAGCCAGGAATTGGAGGATCTGCTGGATAGCAATTTTTCGGTCTGGACCCTCGCGGCCAACCTTGTCCAACCGATCTTTCAAGGGGGGCGACTGCGGGCCAATTTTGCCCGGCAGAGCGCTTTGGCGACCGAGAGCCTGGCCAACTACGGGCAGGTCGCGCTCAACGCTTTCCGCGAGGTCGAAACGGCCCTCGCGGCGGAAAGTCATCTGCGGGAGCAGGTTACCCGGACGCGCCAAGCCCAGGCCGAGTCTCAGGCGGCTTTCGATCTGGCCACCGGCCAATACGAGCGCGGCTTGGTCGATATTATTACCGTGCTCGACACCCAGCGCCGGGCTTTCGCCGACCGTTCCTCCCTGATCGAGGTGCAGCGGGCCTTACTCGACAACCGCCTCGCCCTGCACCTCGCCCTCGGGGGCGGTTTCACGATCGAGGAAACGACCCGTGATGGCCAAAACGACGCCGGTGCCGATCAAAGAGCCTCCGTCGAGACTCTCGCCGCACCCATCCCCTTCGGCGAGCAACCTCTAGCGTGGCCGACGCTTCAGAATGCTCCATCTCCAGTGAGTTCGACGGGCGAAACCCAAGCACCGAGCACTCTCGGCCCACCAGACCAGAAATGGGAGACCGCAACCGCGCCCACGGGACCCACCGGCGCGGGTGCCGCGCTCCAGCCGACACCCTGGCGACCTCCCGAGCGTTGAGCCGCGACCTTCATCAGAACGGCGGTTTTACCGACCCGTTTCTGAAAGGTCGCCCACGACCACCGGCCCATGATGACCCCGGATTTTCCTACAGAGCCCGCCAACCAGACTGAGGGTGGCGGGGGA
>DAIQNO010000219.1:0-4738 GCA_036788355.1 Opitutales bacterium
CGAGCCACGCCTCCGCCGCCGCCACTTGGTCGAGCTTGCTGCCCTGTCCAGTGACAGCTACCGCGTGCTGAGCGAAGTCGAGCCCGGCGGCCCGGTAGGCGACCTGGGCCTCGACCATGCCGTTGCGTGTTTCCGGCGTGGCACCGCTTTTCGAGGTGACGATGACCAGCGTCTGGCCCAGCTCATGCTCGATCTGGTGCAACACGCGGTCCATCCCGTCCGGGTCGGTATTATCAAAAAAGTAAACATCCAGCGGGTCTCGATCGGGCTTTCCCAATGCCTGAGTGACGAACTGCGGGCCAAGGGCCGACCCGCCGATGCCGATGCAGAGGAGGTTGTGGAAGATGCCGCTTTGCCCTCGCAAAGTGCCGGAGTGCACGGCGGCGGCGAACTCCTCGATCTGGGTGACGGTCGCCTCGATGGCGGCTGTTGTGGCCGCGTCCGGCGCGAGTTCAGGCGTCCGCAGCCAGTAATGGCCGACTTGACGTTTTTCGTCAGGATTAGCGATGGCACCGGCCTCGAGGTCGCGCATCGCGGCGAAGGCCCGTTGTATCGGGGCCTCCTGATCCGCGAAAAACCCGTCGGAACAATCCGCCAGACTAAGGTCAACCGCCCAGCCGAGTTCGGGGAAATTAAAGTAGCGTGATTGGAAGTCAGCCCAGGTCATGGGAAGGTCGGGTAGGTGCGAGGGGAAGGTGACTCGGGTTTACCGTGATTATCGGAGACGAAGTAAGGGGGGCGATGGCACCTGCGGGCGTTTTTTCCGACCGGACACCACCGTTGTGACGATCGTTAAAGATGCTGTGCCGGTGGCTTCTGGTCATGCAACTGCGAAAATCGGCCCAACGCCAGAAAACACCCTCCAGCCAGAGACAGATTCGGCCAGTTACTACCCAGCATCGTAATAATGCGGTGAGCGCCAGCGTCAACACCGAGAGACCGCGACCCCCGTTGGCGGATTCCGCTTGCCGTGGCAGGCCCACGAGTTGTTGCCTCCTAGGGTGCTCAACACCCCGAAATTGTGGCCCCGAGGCATCGGGAGTCTTCTCGTTGGTTCCGGAAAGCGGTTCCGCGTGGTCGGCGCCAGTCGGCGGTCGTTCTTTGCCGCTGGAATGTTCCTGGTCGGAAATCTGGCGTCGGGACAGCTGGGCCGTCTTCCGTCGCTGGAAGCCGATCAGAGCAGTTTTGATGCCGAGCGGGGAGTCTTGGTGGCCACGGGCAACGTCGAAGTCGCCCTGGAATCCCTGATATTGCAGGCGGACGAGGTGCAGGTTGATGCCCGAATGACCACGATCATGGCCACCGGTAACGTCCGGCTGACGAGGGGCACTTTTCGCGTCGTTGCTCCACTGGCAACCTACAACTATGTCAACGGCTCGTTTTCCGCCGAGCAGGTAAGGATGGGGGCTTATCCGTATTTTCTGGAGGCCGCCCGACTGTCGGGCACGCCTGAAGATCTGCTGCTTGAGGATGCCGTGGTCTATTTTAACACCCCTTCAGCTAGCAGCCTGCGGATTGAGGTTTCGAGCCTGCGATTGAAGGGCCAGACCCTTTTGGCTTTGGAAGAGCCGCTTTTTAAGCTGGGGGTGGTGCCGTTGGCCAAATTGGATCGGTTGGAGCAGCCCGTGGATGAGCCGCTGCCCTTTTCTTACCGCGGTGGAGTGGGTTTTCAGGGGGATTTTGGGGCCTTTTGGCAGAACAACCTCCTGGTGCGCGTCCACCGCGACTGGAAGGTCGGCGGCAATCTCGACGGCTATAGCAGCCGGGGCGTGCTGGTGGGGCCGACGGTCGAGGGTCGCGTCGGTGCCGACGGTGTCGGCCTGGCCGGTGACTTGCGCCTCGATACCGGCTGGTTGCGGGATCTGGGGTCGTCCGAGCAACGTGGCTCCGATCTGCGCGGCCTGCCCATCGGTGCGTCGCGGTATTTTGCCCAGGGGGAGTTTCGCGGGGGCGATGAGGAAAACCTCGATGTGAACGGGGCCTTACGGGCCTGGAGTGATGGGCAGGTTTTGCGAGACTTCCGCCGTTGGCAATACGTTGCGGAGCCCTACCCGACGTCCTTCCTCCAGGTGACTCAACGGGGCACCAACTGGCTCGGCTCGGGCCTCCTGGAGGGGTCGCTGGTGGACGATGTTTTAGCCACCCAGCGGACACCAGCCTTTCAATTTAATTGGCTGCCGACGCCAGTGGGTGACACCGGTTGGACTTTCGAGGGGATGCTGGCGGCGGTCCGTCTGCGGGAGAATCCGCTGGAGCCGAGTTTGGTGGCGCTGGGGGCCTCGGCTCGCGACACGGCAGCGACCCCCGATTTGGCCGCCGACCGAGTGGAGGTCTTTCTCGGAGCCCGTCGACCGCTCTCCGTGGAGCCTTGGCTGCGGGTAGTGCCCAGAGTGGGGTTGCTGCTGAGCGGTTACGATGTCAGTGAGCCGACCTCAGAGCGGGTCGGCCGTGCGGTGGGCGAGATTGGCTTTGACGCCGAGGCGGTCTTCACCGGCGTCTGGAACGCCCAGAATGCCCTCTGGGAGATTGACGGCCTCCGGCATCAGCTACGCCCGCACGTCGGCTACCGCTGGTTGCCGGGTGCTGACTCGGCGTCGGGGTCGATCCCCCCCATCGACCGCCCGGCGGCCCTTTCTTCGAGCCCGCAGACCCTCGACCTGGCGCGCCGCCAAGACCGCGATGCCCTGGGCCAGGAGCACACCTTCCGCCTCGGGCTGGAGCAGGCGCTGGCAACCCGCCGCCGGGACTACGGTAGCCGGACTTTGGCCAGCCTGAATTTGGTGCAGGATTTTCACCCCAATCCTGCCGGCCCCCGCCCCCGCCGCCTGCTGAACCGCGATTTCCCGGCCGATCAGACTGTCGGCGACCTCTTCGGACAGGGGACACTGGAGCCGCTGCCGTGGCTGGCTATCGAGGTTGCTGGGCGTTGGGGCTGGGAACATCTCGGCCTCAACCAGATTGCCCAAGGCCTCCGACTGCGGGATGCCGATCAGTGGAGCCTGCAGGTAGCCCACCTCTTCGTCGGAGATGTCCCCTTGCAGCGCGACCTGCACCAGTGGGTGATCGCGGGGGACTACCGGGTGAACCTCCGTAACGCCTTTCGGACGGAGTGGCGCATCGACGCCGACTCTGGCATCCTTTCCCAGCAGACCTACGCTTGGGCGACGCGCCTCGATGCCACCTGGGATGTCGAAATCGCCCTGACGGCCCGTGACAACGCCCAGCGCGAGGGTAGCCTTTCCGTCAACCTCCAGGCTCGACTCCTGTCGTTTTAAGGTGGCTGAGGTAGGGCCACCTGAAGCCCTGAAACGGCTGAGAATGACCGATCAGGGAGGAACGGTGGGGGAAAGGTTGGTTTTCTGGGTCGAGTTGGGGAGCTTGGTGAGCGGGGCGACCCTAGATTGGTGGTGGTCGTGGCGAGATGTCCATCACTGATGCCGGAAGCCCGGTCGCTTTGGGAGGTTGCCTCTGATCGCAACGCGAGGGTCAGGCAAAATCTGTGGGAAACGGGGTTGCATTTCCGCAGGATTTCAAAGATCGTTCCGTGTTCCTCCCAATTTCGGTCTCAAGGCTGCTAACTTCCCTTGCGATCGTGATTGTCGAGGCTGCTGAACGACCGTCCTTTGGCAATTTGCAACGACTTGACTATGGCTGAACTCGAAAAATCTCCCCTTGGCTGGCCTGCACCGCAAGGCCTCTGGCACCCCTCGATGGAAAAGGATTCCTGCGGGGTCGGGTTTATTGCGCACCTCAAGGGGCAGCGCTCGCATCGAATTATCGAGATGACGCTGAAGATGAACGTCGCCATGGACCACCGTGGCGCCTTGGGTGCCGACCCGCTGACGGGTGATGGTGCGGGCATTTTCGTGCAGATGCCCGACAAGTTCTTGCGGCGGGAGATGGCCAAGCAGGGCGTGAAGCTGCCACCTGAGGGTCAATACGGCGCCGGAATTGTTTTCATGTCGCCCCACGCTCAGGAGCGCGAGGCCCTGACGCGGGTGATCGAGCACGTCATCCGCGAGGAGGGCCAGACCTTCCTCGGCTGGCGGAAGGTGCCGGTACGGAGCGAAATCCTCGGTAAGACCTCGCGGGAATACGAGCCGGTCATGAAGCAGGTCTTCATCGGACGTAATCCTAAGATCACCGACGACCTAGCGTGGGAGCGGAAGCTCTACTTTATCCGCCGGATCATCGGCAATGCCGTCCGCAACAACGAGGTGCCCAGCGGCCTCTATGATGTCCATGGCAACTCCGCCAAGCTGTTCCCAGGGGAAGAGTATTTCTACATCCCGAGCCTCTCGGCACGGGTGATGATTTACAAGGGGATGCTCTCTCCGTGCCAGTTGTCCGACTATTTCCCGGACTTCCACGACCCCGACTTTGAGTCGGCACTGGCGTTGATGCACACCCGCTTCTCTACCAACACCTTCCCGAGCTGGCCGCGGGCACACCCCAACCGTTACATGGCCCACAATGGTGAAATTAACACCATTATGGGCAACGTCAACTTCATGAAGGCCCGGCAGCCGCTTTGTGCCAGCCCGCTCTTCGGGGACGACATGGAGCGCCTCTTCCCCGTCATCAACGAAGACGGCTCGGACTCGGCTCGGTTCGACAACTGCCTGGAGTTTCTCCACATGTGCGGCTATGACCTGACCCACGCCATCATGATGATGATCCCGGAGCCCTGGGAGCGTCACACGGCGATGGAGCAGGCGAAGCGCGACTTTTACGAGTA
>DAIQNO010000220.1:0-4705 GCA_036788355.1 Opitutales bacterium
GAAGCCGAAATCGGCGAGGTCAGCAACCTCCAGGCCGTCGAAAGCGTCGATCGTCGTCAGACCACCATCGACCAGCGTGGTGGCCTGCTCGATGCGGATGGCCAGCCGGTCGCGGAGGCCGAAGATGGCATTCTGGCGGCGGTCGTCGAAGTTGCCCGCGAGGCCCCGTTCCTTGCCGATGTCGAGCTTCCAGCCGAGGAGCTTGGAGGTCAGCTTGGCGTTTTGCCCCTTGCGCCCGATGGCCACGGAGAGTTGATCCTCAGAGACTTCGAAATAAATCCGGCGTTGAGCTTCGTCGATGCGGATGTTTTTCGGGACGGCCGGGCGGATGGCCTCCTCGAGCATCCTCTGGGGGTCGGCGAAGTAGGGGACAATGTCGACCTTTTCGCCATTCAGCTCGCGGACGATGCTCTTGACGCGGGCTCCACGAGCCCCGACGCAGGCCCCGACGGGATCGACCTTGGGGTCGCGGGAACCGACGGCGATTTTGGTGCGGTAGCCGGGCTCTCGGGCCATGCTTTCAATGGTCACGGTGCCATCGGCGATTTCCGTCACTTCGAGCTCGAACAGGCGGCGGACGAACTTGGGGGAGGAGCGGCTGAGGATCAGCTCAGGGCCGCGCGGGGTGTTCTCAATCGCCAGGAGCAGGGCGCGGATCCGCTCCCCAGGGCCGTAATCTTCCCCAGGTACGCGCTCCCGAGGCGGCAAGGTGGCCTCAGCCTTGCCGAGATCGACCATCAGGTCGGCCCGTTCCCGGCGGCGGACGATCCCGGAAACGATGTCGCCCACCGTATCCTTGTAATCGTGGTAAATCCGGTCTTTTTCAAACTGCCGGATGCGCTGCATGATGGCCTGCCGGGCCGTCTGGGCCGCGATCCGCCCCAGGTAGGAAGGATCGACCTCCCGGAGGAGCTTTTCCCCGATCTGGATGCCCTCCTGGAGCTTCTGAGCCTTCTCAAAGTGAATCTCGGTGGCCGGGTCGCTGACGCTATCGACCACCAGCAACTCCGACCAGGCCTTGAGGTGGCCGTTGCGGGGGTTGATCTCCACCTTGAGTTCCTGGCCGGCGTTCACCCCGCGCTGGGCCGCACTGCTGATCGCCGAAGCGATCGTGGCGATCATATCCTCGCGGCTGATCCCCTTTTCCTTCTCCATGTATTCCAAGACTGTGAGGATTTCGTTGCTCATCGGCGGCGTGTGGAGAGAAAAAAAAAGCGGGTCAACGACCCACTTCGAGGATGTGATGGGTCTCCGGAAACAGTGGATGAAAAAGGAAACTCCCCGCGCCGTCAAGTCCGCATTTCGAGAATCCGCAGTGCCTGCCGGCGTGCGTTTTCACCCCAACCGTCCTGTTTTGGTCGCCATGGAACCCAGCAGCTCTTCGGCGACCCTTCTGCCAGTTCGGTGTGAGACGCTACCCTTTACCAACGTCGCCACCTGGCAAGAGTGTTCAACATTGTGCAGCCGTTTTGCTTCCGCTCGAGACCGGCTACGTTCAGCCCCTGCGATCGACCTTGATGGCGAGGCCAAATTTTGATCGGCTCCAGGCCTGAAGCGGTTCTTTTTAGGCCCAACCTAGCGGTATTGGCGGCGGAGGGAGGTTGGGGGGATGCCGAGTTCTTCGCGGTATTTTGCCACGGTGCGCCGGGCAATCGTAACGTCTTCGTCGGCGAGAATGCCGACAATGTCCTGGTCGCTGTAGGGTTTTTGGGGGGTTTCGGTGCTGATGAGGTGCCCAATGCGGTCTTTGACGCTGGTGTTGGAGACGGCTTCTCCGTTGATGCCCTGGTAGCCGGGGGTAAAAAAATACTTAAACTCGAAGATGCCGTGGGGCGTGGCGACGAACTTGTTGGCGATGGCCCGCGAGACCGTGGTTTCGTGCACGCCGACTTTGAGGGCAATCTGGTTCATGGTCAGGGGTTTTAGGGCGCTGACGCCGTGCTCGAAGAAGGGCTGCTGCACGGCGAGGATTTCCTCGGTGATGCGGCGGATAGTCTGTTGGCGCTGCTCGATGGAGCCGATGAGGAACTTGCCGGAGCGGATTTGCTCGCGCAGGTATTCTCGGTCTTTGCCGCGCACCACGCCATCGGTCATCATCTGCTTGATGCGGCTGCTGATGCGCAGGCGGGGGATGTAGTCGGTGTTGAGGTGGATGTTCCAGCCGTCGCCGTCGCGCTCGATGGTCACGTCGGGCTCGATGACGCGGTTGAGGTCTTCGCCAAAGCGCCGCCCGGGTGCCGGGTCGAGGGTTGCGATGACCTCCAGGGCTTCCTGGACGTCGTCGAGTTCGACGCCGAGTTTGCGGGCGATTTCGGGCAGGCGCCGCCGCAGGAGGCGATCGAACTCCTCCCGTAAAATGCGGGCCGCCAGGCTTTTTTGGAGGCCGCGAAAGCGGAGCTGCACCAGGAGGCATTCCCGGACATCGGCACAGCCGATGCCGTGGGGTTCCAGGGTTTTGAGGGTTTCGGCGGCGCGCTGCACGTCGGCCAGGGGCAGTCGGGCTTGCAGGGCGAGGTCGGAGAGGCTGGTGGTCAGGAAGCCGCGGTCATCGAGGCTGCCGAGCAGAAACTCGATCGCCTGGCGCTGGTTGGGGGTCAGGTCGAGCAACTCGGCCTGGCGCATCAGGTGCTCTTGCAGAGACGTTTCCGAGACCAGGGAGTCGAAAAAGTGCTGGCGGCGCTCGGCGTCTTCCGAGGTGTAGGGGCTGCCGTTGGCTTCGTGGGCGTAGTATTCTCGATAATCCTCGGACATCCGCCCGAGGGCGGAAAAATCGTCATCGCTGAGCCGCATTTCGCCATCGGGGGTAAAGTCTCCCGGTTCCTGGTCGTGCTGGTCGTCGGTGCGGGTGGGTTCGTCGAGGCTGAGGCCCTCACTGGGCATTTCTTCCAGAGCGGGGTTTTGCTGTAGCTCCTCGAGGATGGTGTTGCGCAGCTCGAGGGCCGGGACTTGAAGGATCTTGAGGGACTGGCGCAGTTGGGGCGCCAGGACGAGGGTCTGGGCTTGCCGCTGAAGTTGCTGGAGGCCTTGGTTGCCCATTTTTCCGGATCCATTACGCAATCGTCAGATTGCACTAGAGGCGGTTCTCCAGGCGGTAGCGGACGGAGGCATGGCGGCCCTCTTCGCCAAAGAGGTCTTTCAGATAGACGGCCAGTTTCTCGTTGGTCGGGCCGTAGCCGCCGCTGTAGAGGTACACCTCCAGCTCGCGCAGGAGGTCGTAGGCGCTTTGGTAGCGGCGCTCGCGGTCGCGTTCCAGGGCTTTGTGGAGGATCGCGTTGAGGCGGTCGTCGATCCCCTCGCGCAGTTCGCGGAAATCGGGGATGTCCATGTGCAGGACGCGATCTCGGGTGCGCTCGGAGCTTTCGCCCTCGAAGATGTTGTAGCCGAGCAGGAGTTCGGCCAGGACAATGCCGCACGGGAAAAGGTCGGCCCGGGCATCGGTCACCTGCTTGAGGGCTTGTTCGGGCGAAAGATACTCATCCTTACCCGCGATCACGTCACCCTCGACGTTATACATCAGATCGGCGGCTTTTGCGATGCCAAAGTCGGTCAGCTTCACGTCGCCCTCGTAGGAGACCATGATGTTCTTGGGGCCGACGTCGCGGTGGACGATCCCCAGCAGCCGCCCCTGGAGGTCGCGCTTTTGGTGCGCGTAGGAAAGACCCCGGCAGATGCGCGACACGATGAAGGTGGCCAGGTCGATGGGGATGAGCTGCCGCGTGCGGACGTGGTGGTTGATGAACTCTTCGAGGTTCATGCCGTCCACGTATTCCATCACCATGAAATACAGCTCCCCGATGCAGCCTAGATGGTAGGTCTGCACGATATTAGTATGGATTAAGTCCGCCACGAGCCGGGCTTCTCCGATGAAGTTGGCGCGAAACTCGGGAATGGCCGAGTATTCTTCCTTGATCAGCTTGATGCCCACTACCTTGCTGAAGGAGTGGGTTCCATGCTGGCGCCCCTCGTAAACCACCCCCATCCCGCCCTCCGCGATTAGCCGGGTGAGCTCATAATGGATTTCGTTAAATACGTGTCGCAATCCTTCCACAAGCCTGACCATGTCCCCCAAAACTGAGAGCGACAAGCCTAATGCTTCAAGAAAAGGCATAATTCATGCTGCTCCATCGTCGAAAAGCGTTTTGGGCCGAAAATGTGGGGAGAGGGGCATTCATTCTGGTTCCGGCAAAAGTCCCCGCAACCGGTCGGTGGCTTCGGCACGGTCGATTTCACTGGCCGCCACGGCTACCGTCAATTCCTCCCACTTGGAGCCGTCGGGCTGTGGCTCCAAGCCATTTAAGCGCAGAAACACGATGTATGCGCCCAGAGCCGCGCTTTTGTTGCCATCGATAAAGGGATGATCCTTGCCGAGGTTAAAGAGATACGCCGCCGCCACTTCAGCAATGTCCCATCAGGCGAAGTGCCGCCGACAGTCGCTCGCGGGGCAGAAACAGCCGACTCCAGCAACGCGATATTGCGTCCCACACCTGAGTCTCACCAAGATAACCCGCTAAATTGGGGCAATCTCTACCTGCGGAGAAGGATAATAACTCGGGGCAGAGGGATTCGAACCCCCGACCCTCTGCTCCCAAAGCAGATGCGCTAGCCAGACTGCGCTATGCCCCGAGTAAATTGCGACGCTGACCGGAGAAAACCCCCGCCGTCAACGTTTTTCATCAAAAAACCGGCGACCGGGCAAAGTTGCTAG
>DAIQNO010000221.1:0-4695 GCA_036788355.1 Opitutales bacterium
GTAGCCCGTCGTAGCCCGCGGCAACCCGTCGTAGCCTGCGGCAACCCGTCGTCCGCCACCGCGCCCCAGCCCGCCCATTGCCCATTTCAAGATACTCCGCACGGGATTGACCAGCCATCGCGAAACGCTAGGCGGGCACGGAGAGATTGCGACGGCTAAAGGGGGTCAGGGGATTTCGGGGGTTAGGTAGGTGTTGAGGCGGGTGAGGAGGGTCTGGAGGCCGGGGCCTTCGATGAACATCCGCCCGGCGTCGCGGGTGGGGGTGGCTGGGACTCCAGGGCCGGCCGTGAAGCCAGGTTGGTTTCCGATTCCTGGGGGCTGTTTTGGCAGGGCTCCTACTTTGGCCGTGGGGGTGGACGGGGCTCCGGCTTTGGTGGCGGTGGTGGCTGCGGGGTTGGCGTTGGCGGTGGTGCTGTTGTTGGGGGTGGGGGCGGTGACGCGCCCCATCTGTTGGCGGGCGAGCTTGTTGACGGCGGGGGAGGGGTCGGCGAGGAGCTTGGCGAGGCTGCCGGGGGGGAAGTCGTGGCTGCGGAGGGCCAGGAGCCGCAGGCTGGGCATCGGGTGTTGGAGGAGTGAGAAGGCCAGGTCGGTGCGGAGGCCCGGCACGGTGCGCCCCTGGGCGGCGAGGTGGGCCAGGAGCCCGGCGGCTTGGGCGTCGTTGATCAGGGGGGTGTGTTGGGCCGTATCGACCTCGGGCAGGTAGGCGAGCTGGCCCAGCAGGTCGTCATCGGCGGAGGCCATCATTTCGGCGATTCGGCGAGCTCGATGGGTCGGGTTTTCGAGGACGGCCCAGTGGAGAGCGTCGCTGTGGGCAGCGAGGCGGTCGGCCAGCTCGGCGGGGAGGGCGGGGTTACGGGCCAGGCGGGCCAGGGTTTCGGGGCTGCCGATGCTGGCCAGGGTCTCAAAGAGCGGAGGGGGCAGGTCGGGGCGGGCGGCGAGGTGCTGGTGGTCGGTGGCGTCGCCCTGCTCGATCAGCAACACGAGATAGGGCAGGCTTAACTCGGTGTCGGCAGCGGCGGCTTGCCGGACTTCGCCGTGGCGCGACAGGAGCAGTGAGTGCAGCACCGCCCCCGGTAGTTCTTGGCGCTGGAGCAACCCGAGTTGCAGTTCGAGGTCGTCAGAATCGGCCCAGAAAGTCAGCACGGCTTCGGAGACCGTCGCCCCGGACCCGAGGGCGAGGCGCACCAGGGGGCTAGGATCGGCGGTGAGGGCGATGGCAATTTCCTCTTCGAGCCGGGGCGACTGGGCGAGGGCGGCCCGCACGCCGGCGTGGCGACTCATCGCGAGGATGGCCTGGTGGCGGGCTTTCAGGCCGGGGTGGGCCACCGCTGCCAGCGCTACCAATTCATCGCGATCTCCGGCCAATTCCGCGAGCTGCCGCGGGCTGAGCTGGGGGTTGGCCGAGGCCGCCGCGCGCACCGTGGGCTTGGGGTTTTTTAGCAGGAGGGCAAGGTTCCCCGGTGCGGTGCGCGGGTGCGCGGCCAACGCCGCCAAGAGGTCCACATCGTCGCCCGCCTCCTCCAGCATCTGCTCCAGCAAGTCACTGGGGGACAATGGGTAAGTGGCGATAAACTCCCGCAACAGGGCCGCGGCGGGCACCGGCAGCCCGTCCGAGGCGGTGGCATGGGTCCAGGACTCCCGCAGGAGGTCTGAGGACAGCGGCCGCCGCCGAAACTGGCGGATGGTCTTCGCAACCCCCTGCTCCTGCAACAACCGCCCTAAAGCCTCTGGACTGTCCGGATCACCCATCGAAACACCATCCAACTCCGCCGACGGCCCCGATGACAAGCCCAACCGGGGGACTTTGGGCGGCGGCGGGACGTCGCCAGCGACAACCGAGGCGATGAAGTCGGCCATCGCGGCGGGTTCTGGACGCTCCGACAGAAGTTGTTGGCGGCGATAGTGAACTGGGTGGTGGGGGACTGGTGTCGCTGGGATTTTTGGCGGCGGATGGGCCTTGGGGCTCGGTGAAACGGAGGTCGTTGGCATTCCTGGACCTCCTGGCCGTTGCCCGGCGACCGCGCTTTCTTTTCTGTTGCCACCGGTGCCGGGCGGTTTTCAGTATCGACAAAGTTATGGCGGAAAAAGTGGCAATGGTTCCGGAGGCGGATGATGGGGACGATATCGGTGGAGTCCACATCAGCACGGCGGTGGTGGCGAGCATCGTGAAGCATTCAGCCCTGGAGGTCACAGGGGTGGCGTCGGTTGGGGGAAGCGGCCTTGATGGGCTGTTGGAGCACCTGGGGGGGCGGCGTGCCGAAAAGGGCGTACAGATCGTCGAAAACGCCCAGGAAGCTTACGAGATCAAGGTGAATCTCGAAATGAAGTTTGGCACCCGGATTTTTGACACGGCGAAACTCGTGCAACGCAATATTTTTGAGAAGGTGCGGCTGATGACTGGCAAGCAAGTTGCTAATGTTGAGGTTTTCATCGACGGCGTGGTCCGGAATGATCGTTCCGAGATCACCTCCGTCAAGGGATGACTGTGGGGCGACGAAAACCCGTTGTCTTGCGTTGTGCCTGAAAATGACCACTTCTGTTGTTTCCCTTTTCGCATTTAGCACCAATCTCCGCGATCACTTTGCAACGAACCTCGACCAGCAATTTCGATTCACTCTTCATTGATCAAAACCCAGCTGCGTAATCATGGACGAATCTGCAATTTCCGAAAGTCTCGAAGGTGGTTCCACGGCGGTTGGCGGTGCCGCCTCGCCAGCGGTTGAGGGGAACACGCCGGCAGGGTCGGCGGTTCTTGACTCGTTGTCGCCAAGCGAGGGCTTAGCGGAGGCGGTGAGGCCCGCGACGAGTGGTTGGGCTGCTTACGGTGACCCGGCTTTGGATCGTTTTGGAGAGGGTCTGCACGGGCTTTACGAGAACTACGGCCAGAGGGCGGTTAGCAACGAGTTCGCGTTCGACTTTTTCCTGGGATTCTTCACGGCGGCGTTCCTCTATCTTTGCTACCGGGTCTATGTGATTTTGACCCGCAAGCGCGGACTGGTCATCAAGCTGAAGGACGGCACTAAAGAGGTGATCGACGGCCGGGCCATTGTCGATCTTCAGCGGATTGCGACGCGCGAGTTGGGTCTTCCCAAGCGGCCAAACTTAAAGGTGCGCCAGTCGGGGCAGGGCATCACTGTAGAGGCTCGCACGGAGATTTTCGAGTATCAGAAAGGCCCCCAGATCAAGCAGGAACTGGAAAACAGCCTGCGTCGGGAGTTTCTCGATAAGCACCACCTGGAGGTTAAGCGGGTTTTCCTGACGGTGACGCGGGTGCGCGATGCTAACGGCGATGGCGTTTTGGACACTTCAGCCGCTGCAGAGAACGCGGCGGTCGAGGCGGCAGAGGCGGCCCCAAAGCACCCCGAGGCGATCCGGCCCATCACGAGCGCAGCGGTTGCTTCCCCGCGTGCTGCGACGAAGGCGACAGTGGGCAGCGTCCCAGTGGGTGCTGTCGGTGGCTCCACCGAACGGCCGAGCCCAGTCGAGAAGGCCGCGACTCCCGTAAGTGCTGAAAGTGCGGCCTTGCTGGCGGCGGGCTCAGGCCTGGCTTTGGCGTCGGGCGCTCAGTCG
The DNA here is from genome assembly GCA_036788355.1 of Opitutales bacterium. Taxonomy (GTDB): domain Bacteria; phylum Verrucomicrobiota; class Verrucomicrobiia; order Opitutales; family Cerasicoccaceae; genus DAIQNO01. Next base: position 3,571 of record DAIQNO010000221.1, read on the forward strand.
GAACCGTCGGTAGGCGCTTCACCCGCAGCGGGTGTGCTTCTGGCGGCGGCTGAGCCGAAGCCCGTCGAAGCTGCTGAGCCAGAGACCGCCTCGGCACCTGCTGTTGCGCCCGCAGCCGTCGTTGAAGAGCCTGCCTCCTTAGGCGTGGCTGATGCCGCGTCATTGGGTGACTTCCGACCGAAATCGACCTTGGAGGAGACGACACCGGAGTCGCTAGATGACTTTGGCGACATAGGTTCGGCAGGAGACACCGAAGAGGACGCGGAGGCTGACGATCACCACCAGCGTTCTTAATCGGCGGGTAGTTGGGTGTATTTTTCTGATGGAAGGCTGGTCACTGGAAGGTTTAGGGGCGATTTCGGCGGCTTTTGGTTGGTTAGCCCAAGCCGTTCCGCCGGAAGTTGTGACCGCTGCCGGTGGTTCTCCTGGGCCTTGGCAGTATTTTTTGCAGTCTAACGCGGCTGGTAAGGTCGTCGTGGGAATCCTCGCGCTGGTCAGCGTGTTGGCGACCTTTACGCTGTTCCAGAAATACCTCGACCTTCACCATTTAGCGGAATTGAACCGTGGTTTTGGCAGCCGCCTGGATCCCACCAAGCAGCTGTTGAAGATGAAGTTCAATACGCCCCCGGCGGAGCTCGGCCCTCACGCGGTGCTGACCCATGCGGCCTGGCAGGTGGCCCAGGTGCCGGGACTGCCGGGGGCCGACGGCTTACGCTTGAAGGTGGGGCAGATCGTCAACGCCCTGCAGCGGGAGGTGGGCGGCCAGTCGATCCGTTATGAGGATCGGATGGTCATTTTGGGCTCGATCGTCACGACGGCTCCATTTTTAGGGCTTTTCGGGACGGTCTATGGGGTGATGGACGCTTTCGGGGCTTTGGCGGGCCAGGCGACAGCGACGATTCAGGCCCTGGCCCCTGGCGTGGCGGGGGCACTGCTGACCACGGTGATGGGGCTCCTGGTGGCCATTCCGTCCGTCGTGGGCTACAATTTTCTGCTGGCCAAAGTTCGCCAGATGACCAACGAGCTAGAGAACTTCGCCAGTTTGCTGGCCGATCGGTTGGAATTAGAACTAGAGATCGCTCGGCGGCAGGACACGGGGTCGTTTACGGAGGATTAGACTAGTGT
>DAIQNO010000222.1:0-2344 GCA_036788355.1 Opitutales bacterium
GGAACGCAGGGAAGGCGGGCTCCACTTTCTCGGCGGGGTTCATCCAATCGCCGCGCGGGAGGAGGTGCGCCTGCGGGATCTTATCCGGCGGCAGGGTCTGGGCGATCATCGAATGGGCGTAACCGGCGTGGGCGGCGAGCATTTCCCCGCGGGCTTCCTTGTAGGCGGGCGGCAGCTTGTCGTCCGGGGTGTTGGAGAGGAGGAAAGCGGCCTCGATCTCGGGGTGGAAGGGGTTGTCGGTGTTGAAGGCGGATGCGAGGGCCGGGCGGAGTGCGGCCTGGTCGCCGGGGACGGGATCGGCGAAGGGGCTGATGCTTACGCGGAATTTCCCGATGTCGGCGGACGCGAGGGTGAGCGTGAGCGTGGTATCTTCGGCGGGGGTAAGGGATTGTTTCAGGTGATAGTGGGCGTGGTGGGGGAGGCTGGCGGCGTCGGAGGGCTCCTCGAAAACGGCGGGGGCGGATTGCCAGGTCTCCTCCAAGGTCGGGGTTTGGTAACCGTTGCTGTACCTGGCGGGCGTGCGGCGGTCGGCCTGTTGGTACGAGAAACCTAGTTTTTCGGAGTTGATCGCAAAGGTGGGGGTGACGGTGAACTTGCCGTTCGCTTGGCGCCCGACGTTGTTTTTGTTTGCGGCGTCCGGCAAAACCTCCATGCGAAGGGTTTTCGCGGGAGTGCCGGCGGGGAGGGCGTAGGTGACTGTTATCTTCTCGTCTTTCACGGGAGCACCGGTGATGAGGATGGTGCCGTCGGCGGCTTGGGCGGGCTGGTCCGCGCCGCCACGGCTGATGGCGGTGGCTTTCAGGGGGAGCCAGCCGTCGCGGTTCGCGGAGAGGAAGGCGGCGGTGGATTTGCGCCAAGCTTCCAGCGCGGGGGCATCGTAGGGAATGCCTTCCACGGCGTCGCGGGTGGCCTCGCGGGCGGTATCGAGGCGCTGCTGGACAGCCTTGTTTTTCGAGAAAAGCTCCGGTGGGAAAGGGGAATCGTTGTTGAAGTCGGGGAGATCCTTGTTTGGCGTGTTGCCGTAGTTGGCGTAGATGCCCCACTGTCGCACATCGTTGAAGAAGGCGGCGAGCGAGTAGAAATCCTGCGCGGTGAAGGGGTCGAACTTGTGGTCGTGGCACTCGGCGCAACCGGTGGTGAGGCCGAGCCACGCGCCACCGATGGCGCGGACGCGGTCGGCGGCGTATTTAGCGAGGTATTCCTTGTCCTGCGCGCCGCCCTCGCGGGTCATCAGGTTGAGGCGGAGGAATCCGGTGGCGATTTTCTGCTCCTCGGTCGGGTTCGGCATCAGGTCGCCGGCGAGCTGTTCGCGGGTGAATTGGTCAAAGGGCTTGTTCGCGTTGAAGGAGTCGATCACGTAGTCGCGGAACGGGAAGATGCGGGCGTTCTGGTCGCCGTGGTAGCCGACGGAATCGGCGTAGCGGACGGCGTCGAGCCAGGTGACGGCCATGCGCTCGCCGTATCGAGGCGAGGCGAGCAGGCGATCCACCTGCTTTCCGTAGGCGTCGGCGGATTCGTCTTTCAGGAAGGCTTCAAGTTCCTCGGGTGTCGGAGGGAGGCCGGTGAGGTCGAGGGAAAGGCGGCGGAGGAGGGTTGCCTTGTCGGCGGGCGGGGAGGGTTTCAGGCCGTGCTTTTCGAGGTTCGCGTCGACAAAGGCGTCGATGGGGTTTTTCGTATCTGCGACCGGCACGTCGGGTTTCGCGATGGCGGCGATCCCACCCTAGGGCCTGGGTGAGCAGGGCGGTGCGATCGGCTAAAAACAACACGCGGTTGACCCAGTTGGCCCGCATCATCAGGTCGATTAGGGCGATCGCCGTGCGGGTCTTCCCCGTCCCGGTGGCCATCACCAGTAGCGACTTGCGCTCTTTGCGCTGGTCAAAGGCTTCGGTAATGCGGTGAATAGCTTCTTTTTGGTAGCTGCGGTTGACAATGCCGTCGGCGACGGCGACCAGGTGCAGGCGTTTGCGGTGGCGGCGGCGAAAGATCAGCCGCTCTAGCTCGTCTTTTTTGAGAAAGCCCTGAATCTGGCGGGGCGGGTAGTTGGCATCGTCCCAAATCCAGGTGTCGTAGCCGTTGGTGTAGAAGATGACGGGGCGCTGCTGGTAGCGCTGCTCTAGGCAGTTGGCGTAGAGCTCGGCCTGGCGCTTGCCCTGGGCCGCATCGGCGGTGGTGCGTTTGGCTTCAACCAAGGCCAAGGGTTTGCCGTCGTCGCCCCAGAGCACGTAGTCAACCCGGCCCGTGCCGGTAGGGCTGGGCATACCGGTGACCTCGACTTCGGTCCAGCCGGGCTGGTTAACGTTCCACCCGGCTTCTTTGAGCAGCACGTCAATTAGGGTGCGGCGGG
>DAIQNO010000222.1:2354-4682 GCA_036788355.1 Opitutales bacterium
GGCTTCGTTGTAGTCGTGGCGGTCTTCGGCGGCTTCGTTCTGGGTTTTGAGAGCGTTGATTTCGGCCCGCAGGGTTTCGAGTTCGGCCTCGGTCTGCTGTTTGCGGGCTTCAGCTAACCGGCGCATTTCGTCGGCCTGGCTGAGCTGTTGCTCTAGGGCTTGCAGCTGTTGCAGACTGAGGTCGGGGGCGGCCTCGGCGGGGCGGGGCACCAGATCCCGCTGAAAGGTGAGGTCGGGCAGGGTGCGGCCACTGGGGCCATAGTAGCGGGCCAGCCAGTAGAGGACGTGAAATAGCTCTTGCACCAGGCTGAGGGCGTCGCGATCGCTAATCACCGTGGCCTCGTGTACGGCCAGGTTGCCCAGTTTGTGGATGGCGCGAATTTTGGGAAACAGGCCGGGTTTGAGGTTGTCTTTGAAGGTCTGTTCGTGGATGAGGCTACCCAAGTTGGTGTCGTAGGGCAGTCGCAGGTAGGGGTCGTTGGCGTAGAGCCACTGCACCATTTGCTCTAGGGCAAAGCGGGCATAGAAGCAGCTGGCACGGGGGGCCGAAAAGACCAGGCTCTCGGCTTGAATGGCGTGGGTGTGGAGGTCGGGGAAGGGCGATCGCAGAAAGTCGAAGTTGGAGGGCATGGGGGCTTGCCGGTGAGTGCTTCTACTTCAGTCTTCCCACAGAAAACTCGTAATCCGGCTGATCTGGCGACTTCGGTTAGGAAGTTAAATCGGGCTCGGGAGAGCCAGGGTTTAATTCAACGTCTTCGTAGAGGGCGGCTAGGGTGTCAGTGAGCTGGAGGCTTTTGAGTTCAAAGGTGGGGCTATCGGGGGTGTAGGTTTGCAGCAGCCAGAGGTTGTCGGGGGTGCGGCGAAAGCATTCGACCCTCTGGTGGCGGGTATTGATGATGACGTATTCTTCTAAGCTGTCGAGGCTCTGGTAGTCGGTAAATTTGTCGCCTCGGTCAAAGGCTTCTGTGGAGTCGGAGAGCACTTCGACGATGAGTTTCGGGAAGCGTTTGTAGGTGGAGGTTTCGGTGTCGCGGGGGTCGCAGGTGACCAGAATGTCGGGGTAGTAGTAGCAGTTGCGGGCTTCGAGGCGGGCTTTCATGTCGGCGATGTAGACGCGGCAGCGGGTGCCGCGCACATGGCTGCGGAGCAGGGCGGCCATATTGAGGGCAATGGTGACGTGAACATCGCTGGCACCGGCCATGGCGAATACGTCGCCGTCGATGTATTCGTGTTTGATGGGGCTATCGGCTTCGAGGTGCAGATAGTCGTCGGGGGTGAGGGGGGGCTGGGGCGAGGCAATCATGGGATGTGCCCAAGATGGATAGGTCTATTGTATCGGGGACTAGACGCCCCTCTGGTTAATCTTTAAGCCACCGCAAAATCGGTGAACTGAATGATTCAAAGCTGAGCAGAATTGGTTTGCTCAAATGTTGCAATTTTCTGTGCCAAGCTATTCACAGTCTCATCTGCGAACAAGGCATCGCGCTGCTGCAAATAGTCTCCTCCGTCACTCCACCAGCGGCTAATCAGAACCGCCATCTGAGACGGAGCCATCGTTTGACTCAAAATTTGCATGGCTTCTTGAATGACGGCTTGCTCGTTAGGCAGTGCAATTTTCATTCGGATACCTCTGTAATTTCCAGATCGATGTAAATTCTCATCTATCCATCTACTCCTACAGCTCTCCCCGAAAGGCGCGTTGGAGTAGGGAGTTGAAGAAATCCCCTGACTCTAAAACTCCAAGCTCTAAGTTATGTACATGCAAATTGTACTTGCCTAGAAAGTTGCCAAAACATAGCTGTTTATCTTTTGGAGGCACAACAATCTCGACTGGATAAATGCGGCTTCCTGATATCAGTGGCTGTGCCGCTTGATTAGCATATTGGTTTAAGTTTGCAAACCTCAAAGCCCATTCAAGATAATCATCTATTAGCTCATCTGATTTTTCTGAGACGTAAAGCGCATTATCAGTAATCCAAGCACACGATGTCGTTCTATGTACCGCACCGCAATATACGCCGACTCTACCAATGACGATCTTTGGCTTTTCAAACATGTATTCAGAGTGCTGTCCGGTTATGCCGTTTCCTCCGTAAACATCATATTTACCCCCATCCATTTGGTTATGTGACAGAAAGTTTCCGCTTTTAACTTTGATTAACTCCTTGAGAGAGGCTTTGACAAAGCCTTTGGGGTTGGTGACGGGGTCGCCGAACATGTCGAGGAATGTGGCGTGCAGCAACTCCTCGGTGTATTGGATGGCCTGCTTGCGCTTGCGGCGAATGGCGTCGGCCTTGTCCAGAATGGCGGCAATGCGGCGTTGTTCTG
>DAIQNO010000223.1:0-4681 GCA_036788355.1 Opitutales bacterium
GGGCTTGTGGAACTTTTAACGCCGATGAACCCAGGGTTGCGCTTCGCTGCACCCTGGGCTCTAACCTTGCGCCCCGTTGGGGCTGGGATTCAGCGGCGGACTTAGCTCGCAGGACACTAGTTGTTTTTTGAGTTGCCTTAGTGGGGGCTTTGGGTATTGCTGACGCGAGTAGTCGAATCGGGCGGGTTAGATGCTTTGGGCTTGCCAGGCGATTGCTTGGTCAGTTGACTTATGAATCCCACCCTTATCCGATTCCCCTTGAAATCACCCCTGAGCGGACGGTTGCTCGTCGTTGACGATCAACCGATAAATATCAAGCTACTGCAGCGGAAGCTGGAGCGGGAGGGATTCGTAGTCGATACGGCGACGACTGGGCGGGAATGTTTAGAGCATGTGGCGGCCCAGGCCCCAGACTTGATTCTGCTGGATGTGATGATGCCGGAGATGGACGGTTTTGAGACTTGTCTGCGGCTGAAGCAAAATCCTGAGACGGAGGATATTCCGATCATTTTCATCACGGCGAAGTCCACTAAGGAGGGCAAGCTGGAGGGGTTGGAGGCCGGTGCTTCGGACTACATTACGAAGCCGATCGACCTTGAGGAAACATTGGCGCGGGTGAAGACGCAGCTGCGGCTGCAGGAGGTTTATCGGTTGAATATCGACCTGCAGCGTCGGTTGGGTGAGGCGCGCAAGGCGGCAGCGGTGGGTGCGATCACGCAGGGGGTGGCTCATAACCTCAATAACCTTTTGGGGGTTGTGGTGGGGTATCTGGATCTGTTGAAGAGTGGTTTCGACAGCCCAGACATGGTCAAGCGGAGCGTGTCGCTGATGGATCAGGCGATTCAGCGGATGGTGGAGATCATCCGCCGGTTGAGTTCGATTGCCACGTTGGAACGCCATGAGTTGAAGCCACTGGCCCTGGCGGCGGCGATTGAGGGGGCCATCGAGCGTTTCCGCGAGGAGATGGGGCCGGAGGTGGTGCCGCCGGTGACGGTGAATCTAAAGACGCCTCCGGGTTTTATGATTTCGGCGAATCTGGAGATCTTGGAGGGGATTTTGGTTCGTCTTTTGACCAATGCGGGTGAAGCGTATGAGCGGCGGACGCCGTTGGCAGACCGGCAGATCGAGGTGGGCGCGGTGCTTTCTTCGCAGGCGGTTTTGGTCACGGTTTCGGATCGTGGTTCCGGGATTGATAATCGGATCGAGGACACGTTGTTTGAGCCGTTTATCACGACGAAAACGTCGGTGGGGCGGGGGTTGGGTTTGGCAATGGCTCGCCATACGGTGAGGAGTTTTGGGGGTAATTTGACGTTGGAGAACCGCCCGGGCGGAGGGGCGGTGGCGACGCTTAGTTATCCCTTGGAGCCGCGTTACGTGGACGGAAGCGACCAGGAGTCATCTCTGTCAGGACTGCTGGTGGGTAGTCGTGGCGGGTGAGGGTTGGGCTTTTGCTCGGTTTTGGGGGCTGGCCGATGGGTATCCTCTCCTTCGTCTATTGCAGGCTTGCTGGATCGGGTGGTGGTATGGTAGGGTTATTACTTAGTCTAACTGTATGCCTCGTCGCTTTCCTCCAACGATCCAACCGACGCCCAGTAATCCGTCCGGTGCTCCGGGAGGTGTGAGTAGGGCGTCTGGAAATCGGGATGCTCGCTCTGGTGCGCGTTCTGGCGCGTTTTCGAGAGGGAAGCGGAGTGGTGGAAGTTCAAGGGCTGGTCGCGGAGCCCCGGATGCCGAGAGGGTATCTCGTGGGCGTAACTTGAGTGCGCAGCGGGGACGGTCCCCGCGGCCCAGCGGTTTTGGCAGTGATTCCGCCGATCGTGAGGTGGTGGAGGGCGAGGCTGCCGCTGGGAAATGGATTGAGGTGCCGCAAAAGGTGATCGCGGATAGCGAGGAAATTGCGAGGATCCGCCATGAGCGGGTGCGGGCAAACTGGGTGGCCGAAACGCAAGGGTCTGAATTGGGCGAGACGGTTGGTTCTGGTCAACGTCGTCGTCGTCGGGGCCAGCCGTGGTCCCCGGCGGTGGTGGTTTCGGCGATTTTGGGGTTGGTGGTGGTGGCAATCGCATTGGTGGGCTTCCAGTTCATGCGCCGGGAGGCGACGGGAAGTCGCACCGGAGAGCCCGAGGCAGCGCCGGTGCCGACGGGTAGTGTTTTGCCGGGTCGCTCTGATGCGGATTTTGCTGCCGGGGTGGCGGACGTTGCCGCGATTGCGGACGGCGGGAGGGGAGATTGGTCGGAAAATCTATCGGTTACGGAGGGGTCGTTGGCACCTCCAATGCCTTCCCCGGAGAGTGCCTTGAGGAATTACCTTGAGCGGGGACTGAGTGGGCGCGATGAGCTGAATACGTTGTTATTGGAGGGGCGGCTGGAGTTTGCGGGGGAGTCTTTTGACTTCCGGATCTTGAAGCGTAGGCCGCAGAGCTTTCGATTTGAGTTTGCCGCCAACGCGAATGTGGTTCGCAGCCTGGGTGCCGTCGCGCCGGAGGATGGGGTCTGGCAGGCGATCACGGTGAATGGGGAGGTGCGGGAGGTGGGGCCTGCTCCGGCGGATTTAGCGGAAAAAGTGCGTTTGATTTCGTATTTTGATTTTTTTCGGTTGGATCGCTTGGCTTTGCAGTGGCGGAGTCGTCCCGATTCGGTGAAGGTTGAATTGGATGCTCCCGCCGCAGTGGATGGGGTGGTTTGCCAGGTGTTGGTGTTGACGAGAGACGGCGGTGAGTCCGTCCGGGCTTTCGTGAACCCGGCAACGGGGAATATCCTGCGGGAATCCTATCTGCATGAGGGTCAGGAAATTTCGGCATTTTACCGAGGGTTTCTGGCTCGCGGGGAGTATCGGTTTCCTTCGGAGATCATTCATCAGCGGGACGGAGAGACTTTTGATCGGATGTTTTTAACCCGGGTGGCGGCGAACCCTGGGCTTTTTACGGAAGTCTTCGAGGCTCCAGTAGTTCGGTAGCCTCGCAGCTAGGCTCAGGGCTGTGGTGCTCCGGCAATGAGCGGGGTGAGGTGCCGGTGAGGAAAGTCCGTCGCGTAAGTGCGTTTTTTGGCGTCTCGCGGGTTATTGTGGTGATGGATTTTCCGCGCCAGTTGACTGCCGTTGTCAACGTAGGTGTAGGCTTTGCCGAATAACCGTGAACAACGCCACTCAGCGTGCAAGTGGGTCGTGCACAGGTCAAACTTGAGCGCGATGGGTGGAGATTCAGGGGCTTCCACCAAAAAAAGACCGCGAGGGGAGGCTTAATCGGGAGGAGTTGATCTCGGTCAGTGGCCGCCGCCCACGGTGTGCCCTAGCGACGTCAGGAAGGACTTAAAGCCGTCCTTTTCCGTGGCCTTCATGTAGGCTTCTTCAGGGGTGATTTCGCCCGCCGCGAGTCGCTTTTTTAGGGCACCATCCATCATCGACATCCCTTGGGCCGCCCCGCCTTCGATGATGTTGCGGATCGCCGCGAGGTCGCCGTTGCGGATGGTATTGGGCAAGGCATCGTGCTTGAGGAGAATCTCGTGTACGGCGCAGCGGCCGCCGCCGACTTTTTTGCACAGGAGTTGGGAAACGACGCAGCTCAAGGAGGCCGCTAGCATAACCCGAATCTGCGGCTGCTGGTCTGACGGGAAAGCGTCGATGATGCGGTCGATGGTCTTGGGCGCATTATTGGTGTGCAACGTTGCGAAAACCAGCATCCCCATGCTGGCGCAATTCAGAGCCAGTCGGATGGTTTCCAATTCTCGCATTTCGCCGACCAGGATGATGTCCGGATCGGCCCGCATGGCCCCGCGCAGGGCCTCGGTAAAGCTATCGCTGTGCTCGCCCACCTCCCGGTGGATAATCACGCTTTTCTTGTGCCGGTGCACAAACTCGATCGGATCTTCGATGGTGATGATGTGCTTGGACTGATTGGCGTTAATGTGGTCAATCATCGCCGCCAGGGTCGTGGACTTGCCGCTGCCCGTCGGCCCGGTCACCAGGACGAGGCCCTCCCGATACTGGCAGACTTCGGCGAGAACCGGGGGCAGGTTGAGCTGCTCGAAGCTGAGAATCTTGCTGGGAATCTGCCGAAAGACTGCTGCTTGGCCTTGCCGGGTGTAGAGGTAACTCCCGCGGAAGCGAGCCTCGCCGGGGATTTCGTAGGCAAAGTCGAGGTCTCGCGTGGTCAGAAATTGCTGCCAGCGCGCCGCTGGCACCAGCTCTTTGAGGAGGGTCGCCGTCATCGCGGCATCCAGCGGCTGCTGCGTCAACGCTCGGATCCCTCCGGAGACCCGCACTTTGACGGGGTTTCCGCAAGCCAGGTGAAGATCCGAGCCCCCATGCTGCAACATGGCCCGCAGGTAGGTATCGATCTTCGCCATTGCGGTGTTGATGAGACCGTAAACGCCTCCGCTAGTCAAGGTGAAATGCTGCTGCGTCGAAGTCTCGGGTGTGATGAAAATTGCCGGGAGGAGGGTCAATTTTGCTGGGAGCACGGGCGTCCTCGCCGGTGCGTTCGAGGTAGGGTTGCCGACGAGGACGTCGGCGCTCCAAGGGGCGGTGCTGCCAGGGGGTGATACCTGAGGGTTGCTACCTGAGGGGTCGTCGCCGGTCCCTACCTACCGTAGCCTTCATCCGCAGTTTTAATCATGCGTCGAAGTCTCTGATTGAACCGGTGTCGCCGGATCCGGGCTGGCCGAGAGCATCCCTAGAGCAGTT
>DAIQNO010000224.1:0-4668 GCA_036788355.1 Opitutales bacterium
AACCGCGTGACCGTGGGTTCACCGCTGGTTTCGCTGACAGCCCTGGGCGCCCACGCCCCGGCCTTGGGGGTCAACATCGACCACTCGGCGACGGTGCGCCAGGCCCGCTACCGAGGCCACGCCAGGGCGGTTGGGGGCATGATCGAGCCCGACCCGGTGCAACTCGCGCTGGTGGCGGAGCGGGCGGGTTGCCATGCCATTACGCTGCACCTCAGGGAGGATCGCCGCCACATTCAGGATCACGATGTCGAGCGCCTGCGAGCGGTAATGCAGACGCGGATGAACCTGGAAATGGCCGCCACGGACGAGATGGTGCAGATCGCTCTGCGGACTCGCCCGGAGTGCGTCTTGCTGGTGCCCGAGGGACGCGCCGAGGTCACGACTGAAGGTGGCCTTGACGTAGCGCAGGAGGTCGCTCGACTCCGTGACATGACGGCCCGCCTGCAAGGGGCCGGGATCGCGGTGAGCTTGTTTATCGACCCCGAGCCGCGCCAGATCGACGCTGCGGCAGAGATTGGGGCGGCGGCGGTAGAACTCCACACTGGCACCTTCGCCAACGCCTACTACACGCCAGCGGTTTCGCGAGAGATAGAACGGCTCCGGGCCGGCGCCATGCAGGCCCACGCGGCGGGGCTGCAGGTCAACGCGGGGCACGGCATCAACTACGTCAATGTCCGCCTGGCTCGCACCCTGCCGCACCTTCACGAGTTTAACATCGGCCACAGCATTATTTCGCGCAGTCTCTACGTCGGCCTGGGCACCGCCGTCCGCGAGATGCTGGCCTTGCTCGGCCATTCCGCCCAGTGAACCCGGCCCCTGGGGAGGTCGGCTCCGCCTGCGGCGAGCTGGTTGCATTTTTGGGGAACTGCCTAAGCACGGAGGACGCCAGGGGCGGAACCGTAGGTCTGGCGAAAGGCCCGCGAAAATGCGGAAAAACTCTCGTAGCCGCATTCCAGCGCGATCTCTCCGATCTTTAAGGTCGAAGTGGTGAGTAGGTGCCGAGCCCGGTTCATCCGGATCCGCTGCAGGAGTTCCTTGGGTGTGATCTTGAGGTGTCGGCGGACGGTGCGCTCCAGGGTCGAAAGGGACATGTTGGCCCGCCGGGCGAGGGTGCCCACGGTGACTCCCTTGGCGAGGTGAGCCCGTGCATAGGTGACGATTAAAGGCAGCTCAGCATACTCCGCAGGTAGCCCGCGAGTTCCTTCCATCGGGCGGCTCATGCCGTAGGTGCCGACGACCTGGCCGAGCCGATCATAGGCCGGGAATTTGCTCGTGGCATACCAGGCTACCGCGCCGTCAGGGTCCACTACGAGCTCCGGCTTATTGACGATGGGTTGGAGGATTTTCAGCAAAGTGGCGTCATCGAGCATGTAAACGGCGGCCAGTTCGTGGAAAAACCAGTCGCTGTCCAGGGTGCCAATGATGGCCTCGCGCGGGGCCTGGGCTTGTTCGGCTAAGGTGCGATTGACCCACAGGAAGCGGCCCTGTCGATCTTTGATCCAAAAGGACACGCCATCGACCAAGTCCCAAAGGTGCCGATCGCTGAAATGGCTTAAGTCCATCGTGATTGACGACTCTTGCACAATGATCGAAGGGTTGGGGCATTGTCAACCCGAGGACTTTCCTGTAAGCTTTTGGTGATGAGTCGGAAAGTTACCCTCTTCACTGGGCAATGGGCGGATCTGCCCCTGGCGGAGATACTTCCGCTAGTGAAGAGGATGGGTTACGACGGAGTAGAACTTGCCTGCTGGGGCGACCACTTTAGCGTCAGCCGGGCCCTCGCCGAGGAGGACTACGTTCCGACCTTGTGGTCACAGCTACAGGCCCACGGCCTGAGCTGCTACGCGATTTCCAACCATCTCGTCGGCCAGGCGGTCTGCGACCGGATCGACGAGCGCCACCAAGGGATGCTCCGTCCTGAGCTTTGGGGTGACGGCGATCCGGAGGGGGTCCGGCAGCGTGCGGCGACGGAGATGCAAGCAACCGCCCGAGCGGCCCGGCGTTTTTTCGATGCCCGCCCGGATGAGTCCGTCGTTCATCCGGTGGTCAATGGTTTTACTGGCTCGTCGATCTGGCACGCGCTTTACGGGTTTCCGCCGACCAGCCAAGCCTATCTCGACCGGGGCTACCAGGACTTTGCCAACCGCTGGCGGCCCATCCTGGAGGTTTTCGATGAGGTGGAGGTCAACTTCGCCCTCGAAGTCCACCCCACCGAGATTGCCTTCGACCTTGCATCCGCCCAGCGTGCTCTGGCGGCGATCGGCCACCATCCGCGCTTTGGCTTTAATTACGACCCCAGCCACCTGGCGTATCAGGGGTTAGATTACGTCAGGTTCATCCGCGAACTCGCTGACCGCATCTACCACGTCCACCTCAAGGATGCCTGGTGGGGGCACGGTGACGGCAGTGTGGGTGTCTTTGGTGGCCACACGGACTTTTCGGATCCACGCCGCTACTGGGACTTCCGGTCTCTCGGTCGTGGCGACATCCGGTTCGAGGACATCATCGTGGCGCTGAACGACATCGGCTACGCCGGCCCGCTCTCGGTTGAATGGGAAGACGGGAGGATGGATCGCGTGCAGGGAGCCACCGAGGCCGCCGCCTATACCCGTAAACTCGATTTTGAGCCATCGTCGCGGGCCTTCGACGCGGCGTTTAATCGAAAGTCCTCGTAGCGTTCACCCGCCAGCCCGAACTTCCTAAATTCAACCCCGATGAAGTTTCACCGTAAAATCCGCATGGGTATGGTCGGCGGCGGCCAGGGTGCCTTCATCGGTGCCGTCCACCGCATGGCCGCCGTGCTGGATCAGCAAGTCGAATTGGTCTGCGGTGCGTTTAGCTCCGATCCAAAGCGCTCCAAAGTCTCGGGAAGAGACTTTTTCCTGCCGGAGTCTCGCTGCTACGGTGACTTCAAGACGATGATGACTGCCGAAGCCGCGCTGCCGGCAGGCGAACGGATGGACTTTGTGGCGATCGTCACCCCTAACCATCTTCACTTTCCCGCTGCCAAAGCCGCGCTGGAAGCTGGTTTTCACGTGCTCTCGGACAAGCCGGCCACCTTCAACCTCGCCGAGGCTCGACTCCTCGCGGAGCTGGTCAGTAGAACGGGGTTGAAATACGGTCTGACCCATAATTACACGGGCTATCCGATGGTCAAGCAAGCCCGCGAAATGGTGCGCCAGGGGGCCTTGGGCCGGGTTCGCAAAGTGGTGGTCGAGTATCCCCAGGGCTGGCTGGCCACGCCCTTGGAGTTGCACGACCAAAAACAGGCGGCCTGGCGGACCGATCCGCAGCGTTCCGGTGTCGCTGGCTGCATCGGCGACATCGGCACCCACGCCGAGAACCTCGCTGAGTATATCACTGGCTTGGCGATCAAGGAACTAGCTGCTGACTTGACGACTTTTGTCGATGGTCGCCGTCTCGATGATGACGGCAACGTCCTCCTCCGCTTTGAAGGTGGCGCGAAGGGCATCCTCCATGCTTCCCAGATTTCCGTGGGCGAGGAGAACGCCTTGAATATCCGCATTTATGGAGAGGATGGCGGCTTGGAGTGGCACCAGATGGAGCCCAACACCCTGCTGGTGAAGCGTCGTGACCAGCCGACGCAGGTTTTCCGCACCGGGCAGGGATACCTCTGCCCGAGTGCCCTCGCCCACAGCCGCATTCCGGCTGGCCACCCGGAGGGCTATCTGGAAGCTTTCGCCAATATCTATCGAAACTTTGCCGCCGACTTGGCCGCCCTCCTCAGTGGCAGTCCGCCGCCCGATTATGCTGGCGACTACCCGACGATCGCCGACGGCGTCCGGGGCATGGCGTTCATCGAGGCCGTCGTGGAAAGCAGCAGGAACAACGCCGCATGGACGCCGCTGGCCTGATGTCGGCGGTTTTCGCACGGGCTTTCGCGGTTGATGCCAACCTCCCAACGGTCGAAAAAACTTTCCGTCACCTGCTTCAGAACCCTAATTTTTTTACCTAGATCACCGATGCGTGCCCTGATTATCCAAGGTGGCTGGGAAGGCCATGAGCCGACCGCCGTGGCCAACTACTTTGCCGGGAGGCTTCGGACGGAAGGCTTTGACGTGACGATTTCCGACACGCTCGAGGTGCTCAATGACGGTGAAGCAGTCGCCAGCTATGACCTCATCTCACCGACCTGGACGATGGGGCATCTCTCGGCCCAGCAATCCGCCAACCTGTCGAGAGCCGTCCAAGGTGGCACGGGGCTGGGCGGCTTTCACGGGGGGATGGGCGATGCCTTCCGCGGCGATCTTGACTATGAGTGGATGGTCGGCGGGCACTTTGTGGGGCATCCGCATGTCGGAGAATACGTCGTTCAGGTGGTCGATCGTGCCCACCCGATCACCGAGGGCCTGCCGGAGTCCTTCAACTACCTTTCCGAGCAATACTACCTGCTCGTCGATCCCGGTATCGCGATCCTGGCGACCACGGCCTACCGCCATCAAGGGCAGGAGGTGACAATGCCGGTGATCTGGACGAAGCAGTGGGGCGCGGGCCGCGTTTTCTATTCCGCCCTCGGCCACCGTCTCCAAGAATTCATCGACCACCCCTGCGTCGCCAACATGACGGTCGCCGGGATGAAATGGGCGGCGCGGCGCTAAAGTGGCACGCGGACAACTCGCAATCACCGCACCCTTCACCCAACTGATC
>DAIQNO010000225.1:0-4609 GCA_036788355.1 Opitutales bacterium
GGGCTGGGCTCGGCGGATTGCAGGTAGGTTTCAAGAATCGTGGCCGCCTGGCGGATACTGTCGCGATTCACTTCCTTGACGTAGGTGTTGGCGAGTCGGGCCGTCGCCTCGGCGCGGACCTCAGGCTGCACGGCTTCTTGCTGGAGGCTTTGGTAGATGGCGCGGGCTTTAGCCACTTCGGGAAGGTCAGCAGGGAAGTCGGACACTTCCCAGATGCGAGCGAGGTTCAGGAGGGCCCGATCCCTCATCAGGGGATCTTTAGCTTGCTTCGAAAGTTCCTGAAAAAGGTCAGCGGCACGGCTGAGACTGGCGACACTGGGGGGTGAGCGGTGCCACTCCGCGATGGCCAGGCCGTAACGCAGCCGGAGGGACTCCTCGGAGTCTCGCTCGGAGGACTGAAGTGCGACGGACAATTTTTTTTGGGCTTGGTCAAAGTCCCCGATTTCCAGCGCAAACTCCCCCTCGGCCCGTGCTTGTTCGGGGCTGGGGGACGGGCCACAACCAGCCAGCAGCCCCGCCAGCAGGCCCAGGGCCATCAGCCTAAGGAAGGGGGCGCAAGGTCGGTCGGGATGGTGGGCGGCCGCAGGCGACATCAAGGAGTCTTTACCACTTTGCCACGGGGATTTCATGGAAAAGCTGTAGCGGAACGCGCAATCGAGAAGACCGCCACCCTAAAATGTCGGATTCGGACGGGTTTTCTCGTTGGCCGCTGAGTCGTGGTCGAGACTCCGGACTTTGCGGGCCCATGGAGCCGCATGACAGGCCGGGTTTCGGGAAATTGCCCCGCTGGAGTGTGAGTTTTTCGGTCCGTGATCGACTGCATGAGGGTGGCAGAGGCTGGCGAGGACGTTTCCCTGTTTTCGTGGTCCGATCGCGCCCTCCGAGTTTTGATTTTTCCCCTAGACGTTTTTCGATGGCCCTGTTGGATTCCTACTGCTTCATAGCCCGCTGATCTGACCTGGGGGCTGTTCTGACGACGTGCTGATCTGACTGCGCAGCTTGAGGGCAGAGGGCGGCACTTTCTATTCTGGTTAAGTTACGCGGAATTGCTGAATTATGAAAACCTTGCTTGCCGATCATGCCGTGGCTCTGGCCCAGGGGAGGGCTCTGTTGGCGGTGATTTCCGATGAGGATTATCGCCGCCCGGATCCCGGTTGTTATGGCAGCTCGATTGGCGGACATTTCCGGCACGTGATCGACCACTACGACTGCCTCTTGCGCGATGTCGGCAGCGGGCTGATCCGCTATGACCACCGGGCCCGTAGCCCCTTGCTGGAGGGCTCGCGCCAGGTCGCCGAGGCGGCGCTAGAGGACCGTCGGGAGGCTCTGCAGCTTCTGGCGGGCCTGCCGGCGGAGATGCCGCTGGCGGTGGAGTTAGATACGGGTAGCGGAGCGGCACCGGCCCAGGCTTCCAGCTTGGGGCGGGAGCTGCAGTTCGTGCTGAGTCACACCATCCATCACTACGCCCTGATTGGGGTCGTCTGCCTGCATCGGCAGATTCCCTTACCGGAGGACTTTGGGGTGGCTCCCTCGACGATCCGAGCCCGCCTAGCCGTCGCCAGTTAGCGGACTGACGGCCGTGCTCGACACCGGTCAAGCGCCCTTTTTTCCTGGTTACTTAACCGACAACCCTGCCTCGCCCGGCAGCCAAGATTGGAGACGGCGACGGCCTGATCGGGCGGGCCGGTGGTGGAGATGGTGTTGCCTGGTAACAGTTGGGCCAGTGTTGTAAAAAGTGTTCTCCGGAAACCGGAAACCGGGGGCTGGGGGCTGGGCGTGAAGCTGGAGTCGGCGTTGCTGTGCCACGGTAGAGTGACCCCCGTTCGAGCGGCGGGGGCTCTCGGGATTCTCGGCCGCCACTTCGCCGGGAGTCTTGCGGGGCGGAAAATCGTGGAAAAAACCTTCCGTCTTGGCCCTCCGGTTGCTTACGATAAAGCCTTCCTACTGACCATGCACACTTTTACCAACGCCCGAGTCCCTCGCTCTCTGCTGGCTGCCAAACCGCCCAGCTCGGTAAGGCCCGATGGTGCGGCGAAACCCTCAGCAGCACCGCTCCTGGGGGACCTGAGCGACGCGCAGTGGGCCACCGTGACCCTCCGGTGTGACGGCTCGACCTTGGTCGAGGTGGTGGAGGGAAAGCCCGGATCGGGGGCGTCTGGCAGCGCTGCGACAAGTCGCCTCGGAACGGACAGTGCTGGAACGGGCAGTGCAGGAAATGGCAGCGCAGGGCCGGGCACGACGGGGCTGGACTCGGCGGTGGAGGGCTCCGTCACCGACCTGGGAGGTCGGCTGGTGCTCCCGGCCTTTCTGGACGCGCACACCCACCTGGATAAGACGCACTCGTGGGACCGAGCACCCAACCTCAGTGGCACCTTTGGGGAAGCCATTACGCGGCTTTCTGACGATAAAGTCCACTGGAGCGCGGAGGATGTGTATCGCCGTGCGGCCTACGGGCTAGAGACCGCTTTCGCCCACGGGACCGGGGCCCTGAGAACCCACATCGACAGTGGGGCCAGCTTCGGTGCCGAGAGCTACGCTGCGATGGCCCAGCTGCAGGATGAGTGGGCGGGCCGAGTGCTCCTCCAGACCGTCTCACTTTCCATGATTTCGTCCTACGGCGACCCTAACCTGGAGCCCTTCCTGGACTATGCTACGCGACGCGGGGGCCTCCTGGGCGGGATGCCGGTGATGCACCCTGACCTGGACGCCCATCTCGACCGATTCTTCGCCATCGCTGCCGAGCGTGGGGTGGGTGTCGATCTGCACGTCGATGAAAACCAGGACGCCTCGACGGAGTGCCTGCGGCGCGTGGCCCTGGCGGTGCTCCGGCACCAGTTCCCCTACCCGGTGACCTGCGGGCATAACTGCAGCCTGGCGTGCCAACCCTACAGCCGCCAGCGGGAGACGCTGGACCTCGTGGCCCAAGCGGGCATCCAGATTATCTCCCTGCCCCTGTGCAATCTGTATCTGCAGGACCGTCGGGCAGCAGATTCACCCATTAAGACGCCGTTTTCGCGTGGAATTACCCTTATCCAGGAGTTTTTAGACGCCGGCGTCTGCACGGCGGTGGCCAGCGATAACGTCCGCGATGCCTTTTACGCCTACGGTGATTACGACATGTTTGAAGTGCTGGTGACGACCAACCGGCTGGCCCACCTCGATAACCGCCTACCGGACCTCATCGCTATGACCACGGCCCACCCGGCCCATCTGATGGGGTTGCCGGATTACGGAAACCTCCAGCCGGGCAGCCGGGCGCATTTCGTCGTCTTCGAGGCGACTCAGCCCTCGCACTGGCTCAGCCGCCCCACCGTGCTTCGGCAGCTTATCCTCGGGGAGAAGCTGCTCTCGCCCAAAGTGCCTGCTTACCCCGATTTCTTCCGGAACTAAAGCCACCCAACGGTTCTGAAGTTTCCCAACGCTGCTGAAGTTTCCGGGCCGTCAAGAATGTCTCGTCGCGGTAGGCAGAATCCG
Organism: Opitutales bacterium; assembly: GCA_036788355.1. Lineage (GTDB taxonomy): Bacteria > Verrucomicrobiota > Verrucomicrobiia > Opitutales > Cerasicoccaceae > DAIQNO01. The sequence continues at coordinate 3,475 of DAIQNO010000225.1, forward strand.
GCATTCCTGCGGTGGTTATGCGGATTCTTCTGGCCTCCCATTTTGACTGCTCCGATCCGCGGGCATGGTCGGGCATTCCCTGCGCGCTGACAGCGGCCCTGCGACAGGCCGGGGTGGAGGTGGAGGCCGTCCAGGTGCCCAAGTTTGCCGTGCCCTGGTGGGCTCGCTGGCAGCGCTGGAGCCCGCTGGCCCAGGGCTACTTTACCACCACGTTTCGCCGGTCAGCGCGGCTGGTGGAGCGACGCGCTGCTGAAGTGAAGCCGGATTGGGTGGTCGGCATCCACCCAGACACCGTGGCCTACCTGCCGCGAGGCCGGAGGGTAGCCTTTATCGCGGATGCCACGCTCTGGAGCATCGGAGAGCTTTACCCGGCCTTCCTTCGCCTGCCCCCAGCCCGCCGAGCCGACGCCGAGCAGATGTGGCAGGCCGCCCTGCACCGCGCTGACTTGGCGGTGTTTTCCTCCGACTGGGCCTGCCAATCGGCCGCCGAGGTCTGCCCAGAGCGTCGGGAACACTTCCGGACGGTGCCCTTCGGAGCCAACTTTGGGGAGCTGCTGCCAGCCGCTGCCATCGGCGAAGTGCTCGCCCAGCGGCAGGCGGCACCCTGCTGGCGACTGCTGGCGGTGGGGGTCGATTGGCAGCGGAAGGGCTTTGACCAGGCGGTCGCGTTAATGGAGAAGCTGCCGCAGGAACAGCCGTGGCACCTGACGTTGATCGGGGCTCGCCCACCTGAAGGCTTTTCCGCGTCTGGAAGGCCCATCACGGTGCTGCCCTTTTTCGATAAGAGCGATCCTGCCCAGTCTGCCGAGCTGCGGCGGCACTTCATTGAGGCGCACGCGCTGCTGGTGCCTTCACGGGCCGACTGTTGCGCGGTGGTGCTGGCCGAGGCGGCCAGCGTGGCCTTACCCGCCATCACCACCAACGTCGGCGGAAATGCCACCGGCCTGCCGCCCAAAGCCCGTCACCGAGCCCTCCCGCTAGAGGGCTGGGTCGAGGCGGCGGCGCAGATCTTGACGAAATGGCGACAGGAGTCGGCGTCCTACGCTGCCGACGCCCGCGAGGCCCACCATTACGCAGAAACGGTGGTCAACTGGCCGACCTTTACCGCGAGATTCTTAGCGGAATTGGCCGTTGC
>DAIQNO010000226.1:0-4600 GCA_036788355.1 Opitutales bacterium
ATGCGCGGTGGTGACTCACCATCGCCTGGAGGACGATGGCAAGGGGGGCCTGCGCCCGGCTGGCGAGCTCGAAGAGCCGCTGATCATCCGCCCGACCTCGGAAACTATTATCGGCGAGGTTTATAGCAAGTGGGTGCAGAGCTACCGCGATTTGCCGCTCCTCATCAACCAGTGGGCCAACGTGGTGCGCTGGGAACTCCGCACGCGGCTGTTTCTGCGCACTACGGAGTTCCTCTGGCAGGAGGGCCACACTGTCCACGCCACCAGCGAGGAAGCCATCGAGGAGACGGAAAAGATGCTGGGCGTCTACGCGGACTTTGCCGAGCGCTACATGGCCATGCCGGTGATCTGCGGCGAGAAGACCGAGGGTGAGCGCTTTCCGGGGGCCGACATGACCCTCTGCATCGAGGCCATGATGCAAGACCGCAAGGCCCTCCAAGCCGGCACCAGCCACTTCCTCGGCCAGAACTTCGCCAAAGGCTGCAATATCCAGTTCCAAAACGAAGCGGGCCACCTGCAATACGCCTGGACGACCTCCTGGGGCGTCTCGACCCGCCTGATCGGCGCGTTGATTATGACCCACTCCGACGACGACGGCTTGGTGCTGCCGCCCGCCCTCGCGCCCAGCCACGCGGTGATTCTGCCGGTCTTCCGCGGCACCGAGGACGACGCCGCCGTGCTGGCCTACGCGAAGCGGCTCCAGGCCGACCTCCAGACCCGCGTCCACGCTGGTCGGGCCTTGCAGGTGGAAATCGACACTCGCGACCTGCGGGGCGGGGAAAAGCGCTGGGGTTGGGTCAAAAAGGGCGTGCCGTTGATCCTCGAAGTCGGGCCAAAAGACCTGGCCAGCGACGCCGTTTTCGTCGGCACGCGCTGGAATGGCGAAAAAGCCGCCGTCCCGCGTGCGGAGCTGGTCGAGACCGTGTCGGCGCGCCTGGAGGCCATCCAGTCGGCCCTGCTAGAGCGGGCTCGGGCTTTTCGTGACGCCCATACCTGTTCCCTCGATACCAAAGAGGCCTTCACCGCCTATTTCACCCCGAAAAACCCGGACCAGCCCGAGCCGCACGGCGGTTTCGCCCTCTGCCACTGGGCCGGCACGAAGGAGGAGGAAGACGCCCTCGCTAAGGAATACAAGGTGACGATCCGTTGCATCCCGCGGGGCGACTCGATCGGCGGCCACGACCTCACTACCCCCGGCACCTGCCCCTTCACCGGTCGCCTCAGCACCCGCCGCGTCGTCTTCGCCAAAGCCTACTGAAGTTCGTCGGCTGCGGTGGTCCGCAACCCACTGCCGGAGGAGGGCACCAAGGGCAGACCATTGACTTTCTCGACCCGTTAGAAGATCAATGGATAATGACGACGATGCAAGCGCGGGTTTCTTCCAAGGGTCAGGTGACCCTCCCTAAGGCGTTGCGAGATGACCTCGGCCTAACGCCTGGTGACCAAGTGGAGTTTAAAATCGTTACCGCCAACAGCGTCAATTTAAGAAAACTGAACGCTCCAAGTTCGTGTGCCGGTATCCTTGAGCACTTTGCGAAAGAAAAGCCCGTCACCGTCGAAGAAGTAGACGCGGGAGTAGCCGAGTATCACCGTATAGGTTCCTCAGCAGGTTGTGCTAAGCACTTTGTAAAGCCCGGCCAAATACCACTTTCTAATGAGCAAACCAAGACCGCGATCAGTGGACATTTTCGCCAGAAATACCAGGATCTAATCGGGATTAAATGATCTCCTTCGACACCAATCATCTGCTGCGTCATGTCCTCGACGACGATCCCATACAATGTGCCGAAGTGCAGGAAGCTATTGACGATGCGCGGACAGAAGGCGAGTCGATCCATCTGTTTGATTTAGTCTTGATGGAAACTTGCTGGGTTTTACAAAGCGCGATGGGGTTTAACCGCGAGGCTTGGTGCTATGTACTCAACAGTATACTTCTAGACCCGGCTTTCCGTTTTGATGATGGGGCTCGCCTACAAAAAGCATTGCACCGCTATCGCGTAGGAAAAGCGGACTTTAACGATGATCTTTTCCTCGGCTACGCGGAAAACATCGGCGCGAAGCTGAAAACTTTTGATCGAAAGCTCAAAAAAAGAGATCCAACTGCCCTAACAAAGCCTCGAGAAAACAATCTTGGCTGCTCGGTCAATCGGTGATTGGCCCCTCAGATCTCGCAGGTGCCGCCGGCGCAGGCGGGGGTGGCGGCGAGGGTGGTGAGGTCGGTTTTTTCCTGCAGGTGGCGATAGTCCACGGGTTGGTATTCCAGAGAGTTCCAGCGGGCGACATCCTCCGGGGTGGTCAGAGCCTCCCGCGGGGCTTGGCGGTAGGTTTTATCGCCGATGGCGGCGAGCAGAGCCACCCCGGTGAAGCGGGCGCGGTGGTGCCAGATAAAGTCGGCTACGGGCTCCCATTCTGACTCCGTCACCGTCACGGTGTTGGAAACATTGTGCCGCAAGCCGGGGTTATGGTGCTCGTGGGCCAAGCCCCCCTCCACCCAGTTTTCTTGCACCACCAGAACCTGTTGCAGGAAGGTCAGCGCGTCGAGATCGTCACGGCACAGAGCGCCGTCGGGAGCCTGCACCGGGAAGGTGATCACGTCGTCGATTTCCGGGCTGTAGAGGCTCGGCTCGGTCAGGTGGGCGTTAGCTTGGCGAAAGTGCCGGTAAACGGGATCGGCGCGGTTGACCTGCACGCGCCGAAAGTAACGCGGCGCGTGGTGGGGATGGATGCCCGAGCCGGCGCTCAGCAGCAGCGAGGCCGTCCCCTCGGGCTTCACGCAGGTCGTCCGGGCAGCCGGACGCAGACCGAGCAGCGCGGCGAACTGCGCGTTGGCCAGGCGGACCACCGCTGCCCCGATCCGCAGCACGTCGGCATTGAGCAGCACCTCCGGGCGATCCAGGATACCGCAGATGCTGACGCCGAGGAGGGCCTCCCGTTGGTTCAGCCACTGCGTCACCGGCCCCAGGAAGGGAATCTGGGTGTACGCGGCTTGCAGGGTGCCTAGCAGCGCGGCCTGGCGACAGGCCCGCCAGAAGTCCTGCGGCGATGTCACCACCGCGCCGTTGATGGTGCTCAGGTTGCACATCTGCCAGCCACTGACGCGCCCACCGGGCTCCAGCGGGCCGTCAAAGCCCAGCTTTCGCAGTTCGGCGATGTCCTCGACCGTCACGACCGCCGTCGGGCACAGGCCGATCTCCACGCAGGGGTTGGCTCCGTGTTCCCGGTCGGCGGCAAAATAAAACCCGGGCTCCCCAGAGTCTCGCACCCGGCGGAAAAGGCTCTCAAAAGTGGCACGATCGGCCTCAGAGCGCACGATCAGCGCCGAGTTGTTGGAGTAGGCGCGGTGCGGGTGGGTCTCGAACCAGTTCCCGGTCTTCGCGTTGGCCATTTCGTCATCATCGGGCGAAAACAGGCAGATCGTGGCAGAACGCCGGATCCCGCCCGAGAGCACTGCCCGGGCAATCAGCATCGTCAGGTCATAGACTTCGATCGGGCGCAGGTGGCGGCCCGCCGCCGCAGACAGCAGGCGGTCGATGTCGCCCAGCGTGCGCTTTAACGGCAGATGCCCCGGAGCCCGACCGCCCGAGGTCTTTAACTCCGCTCCCCGAGGGCGGATCGCCGCGTAACTAAACTCGGCCAGCCAGCCCTCGTAGTGCGACCGCACCAGCGCATCCAAGGCCTCCGCCCAGCCCTCGATGCTGTCGCCAATCGTCAAGTGCCGCACCGGCAGATCGCTCTCGGCGGCCCGCCGGGGCAGGGCAGGGAGGGCCGCCACGTGGTGCCGCTGCACCGAAAAGCCGACCCCCACGCCGCTCAGCAACAGAAAAAAGCACTCCCGGAAAAAACTCACCCGATCCGCATGGGAAAAGCTGCAATTATACATCCGGGCCTGGTTGGCCTCGATCGCCGCCCCGCCAAATTGCAGCGACCGCATCGACGGCAGCACCTGCCGCGCCTCGACCGCCGCGAAAGCCTCCCAGATTTCCTCAAAAAGCGTCCGACCGGGGCCCCCCTTTGCGCCCTCCTGCTCCCTCAACTGCGCGGCCAGAGCCTCCGGAAGGCCCAGCGACGCCACCCGATCGGCCACCAAGCCGACCGCCGGACGCTCTGCCGCCTGCGACGCAAAGTGCCGCAGGTGCATGTCGCGCACCCGTCGCACCGACTCCACCCAGACCTCCCGGCGCCCCCATTCCGGGCGAAAACGGGCATACTTCGACACCGCAATAAAGTCCTGCAGCCCATTTTCTGCGTAGGTGCGCGGGCGCCGCTCCGCCCGCTGCGTCCGATACCGCACGTAGGCCCGCGCCACCGGCCAATCCCCCGCCGCCGCCAGGCACGTCTCGGCGACATCTTGAATCGCCTCGATCGCCACCGCCTCCTGCCCCCGGAACCGGTGCCCCACCGCCCACTCGACACCCTCCGCCAGTCGCTCCACGGCCAGCCGCCGCTCTCCCGCGCTCAGCGGATCCTTCCAGTCCGGTGCGTGCGCGTAAGCCAACCCCAGAGCCCGCACAATCCGCGACCGATCCCACGACACCCGGCGGCCATCCCGCTTCACCACCCACCGAACGCCCACCGCCTCGCCGAGGCCGCTGGTTCCTCG
>DAIQNO010000227.1:0-4596 GCA_036788355.1 Opitutales bacterium
CCACAATGGTGGCTGCTGGATGAACGTGGCCACCTGGAAGCGGTCGGCCTCAACCTCTCAGAACTCCTCCCCGAAGAAGTCACCCGCACCGACCGCTAAGCCCGGCCGCTACCGTCTCGCAGACGCGACACCGCCTGCCCACCCCGCCATGAACTGCCGCCGCTTTGCCCTTCCCTGGAGCGTCCTCCGACCGGCTGCCGCCGTCCTGGCTCTGCAGTTGGCCCTCCTCGTGGCCGCCCACGCCCAGGCTCCGGCCATTGCGGGCGAGACCGGAAGGTCGCCGGAACCCGCCCGACCAGAATCGGCACCCGAAGCCCTGTCCGTGCAGGAACTCGTGGCCCTCCTCGATGAAAAGGAGCAGGCCTACGAGGAAGCCACTGCTCAGATCGCCCTGGCCCAGCGACGGATCGAGCACTACCGCCAACTGCAGGAAGACCTCAGGCTGGGCATCCCGGAAGCGGAGAGAACCCTGGAATACGAGCGGCTGCTCTACGACCTCGACCGCTTCACCGCCTACGCCCGCGAAATGATGGCCTTTCATCGGCAGCGCCAGAGCATCCTGACGGAGGAAATGGTCGCTCTGGAACGTCAGTGGACACCCTACGAGGTGGCTTCCCTGGAAAATGTCACCGCCTTCGACCCGCTCCCGCCGCCACCCGAGGAACGCCGCCAGACCACCTCCGAGCTACTGGACGCCCTCTTCGCCGAGACACTGGGCACCGTCGGTTCCAGCAATCAGGCCCAACTGACAAAATACCGGCAGTTTCTCAACAACGACTCCGCTCAACGCATCGCCATCGAGCGGATGAAGCAGAACGAGGTGAAACTCCTCGGTGAACTCGATGCCGCCTACGAAATCTGGCTGGAGCAGATGCGCCGGGCCGGACGCCCGACCACCGCCCTATCTCCGCCTCCCGGCTACGAGGCCCGCCAGACGCTCCGGCAGCCCCAGACCCCGTCTTCCACCCCGCTTCGCGCCAGACCGCTCCCGTCAGGCTCTTGAGCCTCCTCCGGTCGGGAGGCAGAAGAAAACCGCGTCAGGCGGTCTCTAAAAGTCGTGGTGGACGATTTCCTCAACCCGGCGGGGGATTTCCTTGCCGTATTCCGTCCAGATCCCCTGCCCCCAGTAACGGTAGCAGCTCGTCTGGCTGGCCAGGAGGTGAAACAACGCCTTCCGGTAGCGCGGATCGGTGGTCGGCACGCCCGGCTGCACCACTTTCTCGAAGAAGGCCCGTGAAGCGCGGTCCATCGGCATCAGGACATCCTCGTAGCCCCGCACCCAGGAAATATCGTCCGTCCAGGAGCCCCCATCGACGTGAAAGCGGTGGTCTTCCTTCTTGATCGCCTCGATCGCCGCGTTGACCTTCTCGGCACCCGCCCCCGGCGCCACCCGCGCCCAGATTTTCCGCTGATGGATCGGCTGAATCAACGGAAGATCCTCGCGGCGGATCCCCGTGGCGAAAAAGTGCTCCAGGTATTCCGAGCCGTTCATCAACGGCACGTCGCTGCCGCTGGCCATGCCGACGACTTCCTTAAACTTCGGCGGAAACTCGTTCATCATCACGCCGCCGTTTTCCCCATCGGCGATCTGCGTCACCAGAGGCGGCACGCTGATCCCGGCCACCGGCATCCGCTGCAGGCTCTGCGCGTGGTAGTAGGGCTGCATCTGCGCCACCAGCTTGGTGTCTGAGCCCTGCGTCTTGATCAGCGCCAGGATTTCGACACTCTCGCCATCGGAGTTGGTCACCTTCAGCCGGTGCGGGATGAACGGGTTGCGCGGATGGTGGCCATCTTCCGGCTGTTCAACGGTGTGCTCCTGCACCAGCAGCCACTGGTAGCCGCAATCCACCAGCGTCTTGATGTAGGCGTAGGCCACCTCTGGATGGTTAGGCAGAGCCATTTCGCTCGGAGAAAATCCCCTTAAGCGCGAGACCGCCTCCAGCCCAAAGATCGCCGCAAAGTGGTGTTGAAAAGCCCGGACGTGTAGCCGGAAGTCCTGGATCGGCGTCGAAGGGGCCACGGCATGCCCCCAAGGCATCCCCAGCCACTCACAGCAATGGCGCATCCCGGCATCGGTCGTGATGTGCCGCAGCGCATCGACCACGTGACCCTGCCCCATCTGCCGCAACCCGTGCAGCAACGTCCCAGAATACTCCAGCATGCAGCGCGGCTGCTTACCCGCTGCCAACAGCTCCGGGACGAACTCCGCTATCCGCTTATAGCACCAGACGAAAACCGGGGCATTGTGGTTATCCCCGACGCCCTGATTCTCCATCATGTGCTGGAGATTCGAGATAATCGCCGCTGTCCTCAGGTCGTGCCCACCCGCCGGGATCAGCGGTTGGTGCTGGTGCAGGGCGATGGCGCAGGCCGCCCGCACCCCCGCAAAAGGCGTCGCCCCCTCCGGCAGGTAGAGCCGCCGCTTGGCGCCGTCGGCCACCGCTTCAGCAATCATCGGCTCCGAGCCACAGAGGTTCGGCAGGCCGTCCACGTATTCAGGCAGAGTCGTCATCGCAAGAGAAGGGGTTTTCAGTTGTGAGGTTCTTGGGTGAGGGGTGGAAGCGTCAGCGGAAAACGGTGTTCAGAACGGCAAGGCTGGAGATCCGGAGGGCCGTCCCCCAGCGTGCGGACGGCACGAGTAGTGCCTCGATTGAAATTGCCGCAAAATCACCTCCCAAGTCAACCCCGCAGTCGTCCGGGCGGCCTGCGGCAAAGCCCGCTGCCGGTCGCTCATCGGTAAAACTCTGAAAAGTCATCATTTAAGCACCATTTTTGAACCGCACCTCGCGCTCTGTCCAGTATATTTTCAAAGTGGTCTTCCAGCCGTGCCCCCCCTGGGAACGCCGACGTCCCCGTCGGCAACTCCACCTTAAACAGCCCGCCGGGGATGCCGGTGCTACTGGCGAAGTTGACCCCGAATCTAGCGAAACGGTCTTCATTCCACGCGCAAGTCCAGGTATATCAGGCGGTGGTCACTGGCCAGCCGCGAGGCCGGAAGGAGGTCGATAATCCCTCCCTGGCGCCGCAGGACGCGCGGCCAGAGGTCAGCCGAGGCCAGCAGGAAATCGACCCGCTCATAGCGGTCAAAATGCCCGTAGGTATAGGTCCAGGTCTCCCCGATGGAATCCTCGCAGGGCACCGCGTAGCTGAGCGTGCGGCCACTGACGTTGAGGAATCGCCGGAGCGTCGGTGAGGGCAGGTCGTCGTTGAAATCACCGACCACCAGGTAGCGATGGAGGCCGTCGGTCGGAGCCTGGCGGCGGATAAAATCCCGCAAAGCCCGCGCTTCCCGCTCTCGCTGACGGGCGCTCAGCGGGTCGTCAGGATGGTCGGTGATACGGCTCTTCAGGTGAACGTTGTAAAGCGTCCAAGCCGTCTCCCCGGTGCCAAAAGTCACCTCCAGCAGGCCCCGGCGCACCGTGTCCCGCCGGCCATCCAGCGCGTAGCCGATCTCCGGATGGTAGCGGACGGCCTGTGGTGCGACCCTCGACAGCAACGCCAACTGCCGGGGGTCATGCGGATGCCTGCCGATGGCCGTGTATGGGTATTCCAGGCCCTCGCGGGCCAAGTCCGCCCGCAACACCGCCAGGTGCCCCTCCGAACCGACCTCCTGCAGGGCCAGAATGTCGGCCTGGGCCGCCCGGATCACCTCGCGAAGTGCCGCCAGCTCCTCCTCCGGCTTCGGGTAATCCTCACGCCAAAACCCATCCACCCGCCGCCCAATCTCCAGGTAATTATGAGCATTATAGGAGGCCACCCGCACCACCTCGGCGGAAATCGGTTGGCTCAACAGCCAAAAAGCGAGCACGCTACAAAACCAGCGCGATGGCCTGCCTCTGATCAGCCGCTTCATGGCTCAGGCGTGGGCATCTACCTCGTCGTCCGTCTCCCAGATCACCCCCAGGCGCTCCTCCTGACCTCCGTTCAAGGTGGCGGCGGTTTCCTCACCGGCAGAAGCTCGCAGGGACGCCAGACGGTCTCCGAATTGCGCGAAGCTGATCACCTCGAAGGTGCCATCGAAGCTCTCGACAATTCCGGTCATCGACTCCACCCAATCACCACTGTTCAGATAATGAATGTCCCCGATGAACCGGTCCTCCGGCGTGTGGATGTGGCCGCAGATGATTCCCTGGCACTCTCGCGACACCGCCAGCTCCTGGAGGTGATCCTGGAACTTGCTGATATGGTTCACCGCACTCTTCACCTTGGCCTTAATGGCCTTGCTGATCGAGTAATACTCCTTCCCCCGAAAAGCCCGCCACTTATTGTAGTAGCGGTTGATTTTCAGCAACGTCTGGTAGCCGATGTCGCCCAACACCGCGATAAACGGGGAGTGCGTCGTCACGGCGTCAAAACAATCCCCATGCACCACCAGGTAACGCTGGCCCGCCGGGGTTTCATGGACGAACTCCTCGCAAAGCTCGATCCGGTCGAGTTCCAGGGGGAGGTAGTTCTTCAGAAAATCGTCGTGATTGCCCCGCAGGTAGATCACCCGCGTCTTCCCCCGCTGGGAAATCTTCAACAGCCGTCGCACCACGGCAGTGTGGTGCTTATTCCAGGTATTGCGCCGCTTCAACGCCCAACCATCGATCACAT
>DAIQNO010000228.1:0-4585 GCA_036788355.1 Opitutales bacterium
CAGTTGCTTTAACCTGTCGCCCCGTTGGGGCTTGGATTGAGGTGACAAATTAGGCGACGAACTTATCCCGCAGGACACTAGCGAAGACGGATTTATGAGATGCTGGCCATTAGACTGGACCTTGACACCGAGCAACGCCTGGAGCACCTGGCTAAAGAGACTGGACGCACCAAAACCTTCTACGCTCGCCAAGCAATCCTGAAACACCTCGACGATTTAGAGGACACCTACCTCGCCACCCAGCGATTGCAGCATCTAGCCAAGACCTATTCTGCCCAGGAAGTGAAGCGTGAACTGGGTCTATAGGTTCGATGAACGAGCTTTGAAGGAGATCAAAAAGTTCGGACCTCAAGCCCAACGCGACATCCTCACTTACCTGGATGAAAGGGTTGCCGGTGACGCTGCCCCGAGGCGCCGCAGGTCTGCTAGATGTTGCCTTTTCGTGGCTCTTCGGTGGTGAAGTGTTTAAGGCGATCCCGTAGTCTCAGAAGTTGATCAATACCCAATTCTTCCCCAAAACGGTAGAACCCGTTGGCCACAAAATTTCCCTTTATGAAGCGGTGAAAGGCCTCGGCTTCCATGGGGTGGAGTTCGGATCCTTGTTTGACTGACTCAATAAAAATGGATATTTCTTGCTCACCAATTTTTGCGGCGAAAATTAGCGAGGAGATCTCCTTGAAGACTTTGTGGCGTCTCCACCGCTCCAGAGGCCAATCAGGGACTTTTCTCCGCTGGACTTTTTTCCTAGCCACGGCCCCATCTACCCCTCCCTCAACCTGAAATTGATGGTTTAGGGTTTGGCGTTCTCGTCGATTGGTTAACTTCTTAAAGCGTGGGATCCCTTTGCGCGATGCCTTGTCGTTTTCTCCATACCCATTTCGGCGCTCCCGTTTCCAGTCAGTCTGTTTTTCTTTATTCATCTTCCACTGGTTCGTCGATACACCATGTCGGGCTAGTTACTTTGTTCCGTAGCATCTTGTAAGTTCGGCTGGAAGCGTCTTCGATGGGACGATAGTTCCTTCATCAGCCCCTGCGTTTTTCGATGTGACTAACGCGACGGTATGGACTCCCGTTCTGCCAGCCAATTTTTTAATGACTCTTCACACTCGTAAGAAGGGTTTCCTTTAAATATGCCGGACACTGAGATGTCTTCATCCAGCAGTGGCCAGTGAATGCCTGTGCCCCTTCCGATGACTTCAAACTTTTCCCTTTCGCTTGGGGTCGCATGGGAAAGTCGTGGATACCAGCCTAAAGGGACAGAAATCCGTCGCCCATCGAGCAAGGATACCGTTAATTCATACTCGCTGATCTCAACTTTCGTCGCGACCATGTCACGCTCCACTCCGGCCAAAGAATTCATTCCATTTCCTTTCGATTTCAGGGCTGTTTTCGTCAATGATTTTCCCGATTTGCCGCAACTCTGGGGACGAAAACCCGATGTTGGTGGCTAAGCGGATGGGATTAACCCAAAACTTGGCGACTTTGTCGTCGCGCAGGATGTGAACATGGACGGGTTCATGACCATCTGAGGCATAGAAGAACAACCGATACGGGCCGACCTTGAGAATAGTTGGCATATTTACGGCGACTTCGATCAACCCGGTTTTTCTGAAGCTGGCCACCCGCTAACCGGCTTCGGCAGCGAGGCACATTTCCGGCAAGAAGGGTTCATCGAGGTGGCCTTAAGTAAGGTTGAATTCGATAGGTTCAGCAAGACCATTTTGCCCTCGGTTCTGGGTCTGCTAGAGCAGGTTTCGTCAGAGGGGGGCAAAAAGGCAGGTCGGGCCCTGCTGCGCCTTAAGCTCGCGTGGATGCACCGTTGGTCGCAGTGTGGTCTTCGGCGGCGAGTTCGAGGGCCTCGGTGATGGTGGTGGCGGCGTGGGTGGTGGCGATCATCCGGGCGGTGAGGCGGTTGCGGAGGGTGAAGTAGGCGACCATCGCCGGGATGCCGATCACCAGGCCGGTGGCGGTGGTGATGAGGGCCTCGCCGATGTTGCCGGCCAGCAGCTCCGGGCGGCCCATGCCGCCCTCGGAGAGGACATCGAAGGCGCTGATCATGCCGCTGACGGTGCCGAGCAGTCCGAGCATCGGGGCCACCGTAGCCACGACGTTGAGCGTGTTGACCCATTGCGCGATGGCGTTTTCTTCGGCGTCGAGAACCTCACCGATGGCCTCTTCGACCTTCGGACGGTGGCCGTCGGGGCGGTCGAGTCGCGCCTTGGCGAGGGCGGGCGCCAGGGCGCGGCTGAAGACGCTGGCCCCGCCTTGGAGGGCCGCCCGCGCTTCGTCGAGGTGGCCGTTTCGGACGAGGCGGAGGGTCTGTTCCCGTTCCGTGGCACTGAAAAAGCGTAACCGCTGTGTCAGCATTAGGCCATAGACGCCGAGGAAGCAGAGGGCCAGCGAGCAGCCCCCCAGCGGCCACATGGCCCAGCCTCCCTGCTGGATGCGGTCGAAGAGCGATCGCGTGGCTGTCGGGGGTGAAACGCCCGACATTTCCGTCACCGGCACTGCACCCTGGGCGAAAATCGGTGACACCGAGGTGCCGGTGGTTGCACGGGCTTGCAGGCCAGTAAGAAGGAGGGCCACAACGGCCCCGAGGCCCCAAAAAAATGCCGACCGCAGAGATTGGCGGCGGATTGAGGAATGAGGCCTCACCGACGTTGAAGCTATTGCCCGACGGCGATGGCGGCGGGCTCCTCAGAGGCGGGTTGGGCGGCGGGCAGTTCCCCGGCGATGACGGCCAACTCACCTGCGGTGTATTCTGCGGAACGCCCGAAGGAAGCGGCGGAGCGGAAGTGCCGCAGGAGGCCGGAGGGGGAGAAGGTGTCGTCCACCGCGCTGGCTTCGTAGCCGCAATGCACCATGCAGTCCTTGCAGCGCTCATCCCAGCCTTTTTGCCCGTAGCGAGACCACTCCGTCTCTTCCATCAGTTCCTTGAAGGTCTTGGCGTAGCCGTCGCCGAGGAGGTAGCAGGGTTTCTGCCAGCCGAAGATGTTGTAGCAGGGGTTGCCCCAGGGGGTGCAGTCGTAATCGACATCGCCGCGCAGGAAGGCGAGGAAGTTAGGGGAGTGGTTGAAGCGCCAGGTGTCTTTAGCGTCGCTGAGGATCTGCTTGAAGAGCAGCTTGGTGCGGTCGCGCTCGAGGAAGATGTCCTGGTTGGGGGCCTTTTGGTAGGGGTAACCGGGCGACATGACGATACCTTCGAGGCCGAGGTCGGTCATTTCGTCGAAAAACTGCCGCACGCGGGTTGGGTTGGCGTTGTTGAAGAGGGTGCAGTTGGCGGTGACGCGGTGGCCGCGTTCCTTGGCGGCTTTGATGGCGGCGATGGCAATGTTGTAAACCCCGCTGCGGCAGACGCTGAGGTCGTGCTCACTTTCCAGGCCATCGAGGTGGATGGTGAAGGCGAGGCGCGGGTTGGGCTCGAACTTGTCGAGGTTGCGCTTGAGGAGGAGGGCGTTGGTGCAGAGGTGGATCCAGCGTTTCTGCTCAATGAGACCCTTGACCGTGGGGATCAGGTCGGGCCAGATCAGAGGCTCACCCCCAGCGATGGAGACCACCGGTGCCCCGCACTCTTCAGCCGCCTTGAGGGCTTCCTCAGCGGTGAGGTGTTTCTTGAGGATTTCCTCGGGAAACTGGATTTTCCCGCAGCCCGCGCAGGCGAGGTTACAGCGAAAGAGCGGCTCGAGCATCAAGACCAGCGGGTAACGCTTACGTCCGGTGATTTTTTGCTTAAGGATGTAGGTCGCCACGGCGGCGGCTTGGGCAGCAGGAACAGCCATAAAGAGCGGATTTCTGGAAGATGGTCAGGAAGAGTTAGGTCGCAGTTGAACGTTAATTGGTGATGATGGAGTAGCGCCGACGGCTCGTCAATCACCGATCCGTCGATGATTGGAGTTGGGGGGGCTGGGGACGGGCTCCGCTTCGGTCGCTGCTTAACTGGGCTCAGCTCGGCTCAGGGGGGCAGGGGCAGCTTGGAGGAGGGTGTTGAGGGCGGTGGGGCCGTCGAGTTGGGCGAGGGCTGTGAGGTTGAGGGCGAGTCCGGGGAAGGTTGGGCTGTGGGCGATGCCGTTTTCGGTGGGGATGGGGGTGTAGGTTTCGCCGTCGGCGAGGTGCCAGTAGTGGAGGGTGCGGGCGGCGGTGTCCCAGACGAGGTATTCTTGGACGCCGGCGCGTCGGCAGGAGTCTTTTTTGGCGTGGAGGTCGATGGCGGCGCTGCTGGACGCGATTTCGGCGACCAGTTCCGGGGGGCCGTGGAGGTAGCCCTTGGCGTCGAGCTGGCAGCGCCCACCGGCTTCGGGCCGCTTCCGCAGGAGGGCATCGGGTTGGATGACATCGTCGGCCCCGAGGCGGACGGTGGCGTTGGTGGCCGCGACGACGCGCCCGCCGGATTGGCACGCGTAGAACCCCAGGAGGGTCTGTAGTAGGTTGTCGGGCTCGGCGTGGTGCTGGGCGGAAACGGGGGAGGCCATGATGACGACGCCTTGGATGAGTTCAGCTTTTTTGGTGGCGGGCATCGCCAGGTAGCGTTCCCAGAAGGTCGAGGCCGTCAGGCGGTCGCCGCTGTGCAACTCGGGCAAAGTGGCGG
>DAIQNO010000229.1:0-4555 GCA_036788355.1 Opitutales bacterium
CCGAGGGCGAGTTCCGGATGGAGGACGTCATCGCCAACGAGGGCTGCATCATCACTGTCTCGCACAAGGGCTTTATCAAGCGCACCGCCGTCAGCAGCTACCGCTCCCAGCGACGCGGCGGTAAGGGCGTGATCGGCTCCGGCCAGCACGACGACGACTTCATTGAGCGCCTCTTCACCGCCTCGACCCACGACAACATCATGTTCTTTATGAACAACGGTCGCGTTTACGTCGAAAAAGTTTATAACATTCCCGAGGGTTCGCGCATCAGCAAGGGACGCAGCATGGCCAACGTCCTGCAGCTGCAAAGGGACGAGCAAGTCGCCACGATGATCTGCGTTCCCGACCTCACCGACGAGGCTAAGCACATCGTGATGGCTACCCGCAACGGGGTGGTGAAGAAAACCAACCTCGCGGAATACAAGAACACCCGCAGCGGCGGCATTATCGGCATCAACATCGACGATGATGACGCCCTGATCGGCTGCTGCCTCACGGAAGGCGACGACGAAATCATCCTCGTGACCCGCCAAGGGATGTCCATCCGCTTCCACGAAAGCGACCTCCGCGACCAGGGCCGCGCCACCCGCGGCGTCAAGGGCGTTACCCTGAAAAAGGAGGGCGACTCGGTCAAAGCGATCGTCATCGTCAAGCCCGGCTGCGCCATCCTCATCGCTGGGGAAAACGGCGTCGGCAAGCGCACCCCCTTCGAGGACTACCGCCTGCAATCACGCGGCGGCTCGGGCGTCATCGCGTTAAAGACCAACTCCGTGGTCGCCGGCGCGCTGAGCGTCCGCGACGATAGCGAAATCATGATGCTGACCGAAGGCGGCCAGGCGGTCCGCAGCCCGGTCAAGGACATCCGCGAAATCAGCCGTAACACCCAGGGCGTCCGCCTGATTAACCTTGCCCCCGGCGACCGTCTCGTCGGCCTCTGCAACGTCGTCGTCACCGAAGATGAAGACAACGTGGGCCGCGAAGCCGGCGACGCGGATCCAGTGGCGGAAGTTGATGCCGACGCAGAAGACGCAGAATAAGACCGATCAACTTTTTTAAAAGTTTTCTTAATTCTGGAAGTCGCCACGCATTGTAACACTTTGAACATCAACCAAAAAATCCTATGCAAAACCTACTGACCAAAGTTTTGGATTATCTAGACTCAATACTTGGGCTTAAAAAAGAAAATCCTAGTGAATCTCCACCCGAAAAGTTCAGTTTTCAGGACTTAGGAACCGGCAAGGAAGATACTCTGTTTTCGGTAATCTATTCCGAAATCGGGGAGAATCTTCGGTCCCTCCGTTACACGGAACAGTCTATGGTCAATATCTTTTTCGCGATGCTCGGCTTCCTTACGATTGGTGCCTTCTCTATCGTAGAGGCAAACATCATCCCATCCTTGGCAAAGTCTTTTCTCATTCTCGTCATCATTGCAGCTATAACCCTTCTCTGGCTTCAAGCTCACGCGAGAATCCATCACGATCACCTCTCTTACATGCACCTGTCCAAAAGACGCAATTTTTTATCTCATGCAAGAGGCGGATGGATTTCGAGTTTTGAGACGTCTTTGAAGCCGCCGAATGTGATTGCACCCATTCCTAGTCCTGGCTACCGGAAAACGCAGGCTTTCGTCGCAATATCAGCCTTAACTGTAATTTTTATTCTGATTCTCGGGGCGATTTTTGTGCTGCGTCTAGGCTTCTAATAAAAACTACATTTCGTCCCTTACGAAAACTGCTTCACGGCCGAGATCGATGCCGACGCAGAAGATGCCGCAGAATAAGACCGATCATGTTACTCGTCATCGACAATTTTGACTCCTTTACCTACAATCTGGTGCAATACTTTGCCCAGCTTGGGGTCGAGCAGCGCGTCTTTCGGAATGACGAGCTGACGGTGGAAGCTGCGGAGGCCCTGCGCCCGGAGCGGGTGATGATTTCGCCTGGGCCGTGCGATCCCGACCGTGCGGGGGTCAGCCTGGCGATGATCGCGCACTTTGCGGGCCGGGTGCCGGTGCTCGGGGTCTGCCTGGGGCACCAGTGCCTCGGCCAGCTCTACGGCGGGCGGGTTATCCGCGCCAAGGCTCTGATGCACGGCAAGACCTCCCCCATCCACCACCGCAACACCGACGTGTTTCGCGGCCTGCCGCAAGGCTTCGCCGCCACGCGCTACCACTCCCTCGCGGTGGAACGCGAAACGCTGCCCCCTGTTTTAGAAGTCACGGCCGAGACTGACGACGGCGAGATCATGGGGCTGCGCCACCGCGACCTGCCCGTTTACGGCGTGCAATTTCACCCGGAGTCTTACGCGACGGAGCACGGCCTGGACCTGCTCCGGAACTTCCTGACGCTGTGACCCGGCCACCTTGGCCACCTTGTCCCGTTGAAGAGACGGGGCGCGGGCGGTGAGGTTACCCCAGCAGCCTCAGGCGCCTCGCAACCCCAGCATTCCGTTCTTTCCCAGTAAAACTACCGCGAAAAAAACCGCTGCGGAGCTACGATGCCCGGAAGTCCGGACGTCGGATTTCCCCGCCGGTTTTGGCGGATTCCACGTTGGCGACCACGGCGACCACGCCGATAAGTAAAGCCGCGCCGACCGCCCACGGGAGGTATTTTGGCAGCCGCCACGCGACCGCCAAGCCAGCCAAGGACACCACCAGCACCAGATAAAACAGCTTACCCCGCTGGTGGGCGACCTCCTCATGGCGGTTTAGGGCCAAGGCCGCCCCGCCGTCCGACGCCAGCACCCAGGCCATTTCACCGCCGGGCTTCAGCCGCTCCCAGGCTTCCTCGCCGGTGCCCATGATGATCGGCGTCGGCAACGCCGTGACCGCCCCGACCAGCAGGCCCGCCAGGGCCCACGCCCGACTCCGCCCCGCCACCCAATAGGCCGCCAGCAACAGGATCATGCAACCCACCCCGACTAAAGGGAGGTGAACGAGAACGACATGGAGATACTCAGGCGTCATAGTGTCGGAGTAGCGGTTGATCTGAATCACTGCAAGTTGCAACTCTTTCTCAACTCGGTCTCGTGAAAACCCACCACCCTTCTCCGTGCTCGCGGCGCTCTCGGTGGCTCGAAATCGTCACCTCAATCACCACGGAGGACACCGAGGGCACGCTGGATTTTGACCATGGCCAGTCCCAACGACCCGATTTTGCCGGACCTCGTTAACAGTTCCGCGAGTTTTGCGCTGCTTTCAACTGGCCTTGGCTCCAAGGGGGCCTTTTTGGAGGCGGCTTTGGAGCAAAGTGGCCACCAGCGAAGCAGACTCGCCAAAGCCACCTGAATACGCCAAGGATCCCAGTTTTCTATGCAGATTCCGCCTGAACTCCGCCCGATGGTCGATGACCTCGCGCGCCGCCAACAACACCTCTGGAAGTTTCTCGACGTGGATCGAAAGGCCCGGGAATTGGCCGCCCTCGATGAGAAAATGTCGGTCGGCAGCTTCTGGGATCACCCTGAGGCGGCTCAGAAGACCATCGCCGCCGCCAACCAGCTCAAGCGGGTGATCGAGCCGCAACGTCGCTTTAAGGGGCGGCTGCAGGACCTCCTGGCGTTGAAGGAATTGATTGAAGAATCCGACCCCACGGAGGCCCAGGAACTCTTTCCGGAGTTCCGCACCTCGCTGGAAAAGCTCCTGGCGGAGATTGACCAAGTCGAGCTGCAGTCCTTTCTGTCCGGCCCGATGGACGACCGGACCGCGATTCTGTCGATCCAGGCCGGGGCAGGCGGGACAGAGTCTTGCGACTGGGCCGAAATGCTGTTGCGGCAATACCTCCGCTGGGGCGAGCGCAGCGGCTTCAAGGTGGAGCTGCTCTCCGTGCGCGACGGGGAGGAAGCCGGCATCACCAACGCCGAAATCCGCCTGGAGGGGCCGATGGCCTACGGCTACGCCAAGGCCGAGCGGGGCGTCCACCGACTGGTCCGCATCAGCCCCTTCGACTCCAACGCTCGCCGCCACACCAGCTTCTGCGCCGTGGACGTCATTGCCGAAGTGGATGACGACATCGACATCGAGGTCAAGGAAGCCGACCTGCGCATCGACACCTACCGCAGCTCCGGCAAGGGCGGCCAGCACGTCAACAAGACCGACTCCGCCGTCCGCCTCACGCACCTGCCCACGGGCATCGTCGTGGCCTGCCAGACCGAGCGCAGCCAGCATAAGAACAAGGCCACGGCGATGCGCCAGCTCAAGAGCCGCCTCTACGAGTTTGAGCAGGATAAAAAGCGCAGCGCCCTGGAGCAGTTTTACGGTGAAAAGGGCCAGATCGGCTGGGGCCATCAGATCCGCTCCTACGTCTTCCAACCCTACCAGATGGTCAAGGACCTCCGCACCGGAGTGGAAACCGGCAACGTCCAAGCCGTGCAGGACGGCGACCTCGACGAGTTTATCCACGCCTGGCTCCGCGCCGGCTGCCCCCGCACCCGCGCCGACGCCGTGCACGATACCGACTAGCCCCGCCTGCCTGACAGTCCCGCCCCACGGAACCCCCACTTAGCCCACGCGGCCCGTTCCCCTTGCCAGGGGCGCGGAGAACGGTCATTTTTCGGTTGA
>DAIQNO010000230.1:0-4547 GCA_036788355.1 Opitutales bacterium
TCCGTCGTGTTTTGATCGGGAAACAGCGAACGTTTGGGTTGTTCTACGCGATTACCGGAAACCGGTTGATTGTCGTCGCGCTGTTGGACTTGCGCCAGAGCCCGTCGGCGATAGAAGAAACGATTCGGAGCCGTTCGCAACAAGAATAACGCCAAGCCGCAAGCGACACGGCGGAGTCCGCCTTCGACGCGGCTGACACGCTAGAAGAAATGTCTCTCACCAAGTTGCAGAGGCACGGAGTAAGTGAGAAATGCCCCCTAGGGCTGGCTGTGTGTCACTATGAAAAAAGCTTATTGTTAAACTATACATCATGGGGGGTGCACGGAGGTCAAGAACAACGATGGAGACGGCTTTCTCTTGCCAAAGCCAGACTTCACGCAAAGCCTCCGTTTAGTTTTTCGAGGCCTCAAGCAGCGACTGAAAGTTTCGGTTGGCGTTGTGGAGGCCGATGGCTGACGGTGGCGGGATGAGTCTGCGGAACGACGATCATCGTGACGGTGGTGAATGGCGCGACGGCCTGACGGCGGCAGAAAGCCCGGTTGCGCCGGCCATCGAGGTCGTCTCGCTGGTCAAGGACTTTCCGGCTCATCGGCGCGGCTTGAAGCTCCGTGCGGTCGATCATGTTTCCTTTTCGGTGGCCCCAGGGTCGATTTTTGGACTGCTAGGGCCCAACGGTTCTGGAAAAAGCACGACGCTGAAAATTGTCCTCGGCCTGCTGGAGGCGACGGCTGGTTCTTGCCGCGTCTTTGGGCACCGCGCTGGATCTTTGGCAGCCCGGCAGGAGATCGGCTTTCTCCCGGAGGCCCCCTACTTCCCGCATTTTTTGCAAGGTCGCGAGGTTGTGGAGCTGGCGGCCCGGCTCCAGGGTCTGCCGAGCAAGGTCATTCCGGAGGCGGCCGCCGCGGCCCTGGCCCAAGTGGGCCTGACGAGCGCGGCCCAGCGACCGGTGCGCCATTACTCCAAGGGGATGCTTCAACGCCTTGGGCTGGCCCAGGCGGTGGTTCATCGCCCGAGGTTGCTGATCCTCGACGAGCCCACCGCTGGCGTCGATCCGTTAGGTGCTGCCGAAATCGCCCGCCTGATCGAGGCCCTGCGCGACGGTGGCACCACCATCATCCTCTGCTCGCATTGGCTCGATCAGGTCGAGCAACTCTGCTCAGAGGTCGCCATCATGCACTTTGGGCGGCTGCTGGCCTGTGGCACGGTGACTGAACTGACCGCTCGCGAGGCGGCGACGACCCTGGAGGCGCGTAACCTCGACCCTTCCGCTCTGCCCGACCTCGCAGGATGGCTCCGCGCTCGCGGGGCCGAGCTGGAATCTGCGGCTCCCTCCCGGATGCGCCTCCAGACCTACTACGCCTCCCAGCTCCAACGCTGAGCCTCCCTGCTTTGGCGCTGGGCCGCCCTGATTAGACGCTGGGCCGCCCTGCTTTGGCGCTGGACACCAGGGCCCCTGGAGTCCAGCGAGTTAAGTTCGTAGCCTAAATTGCCGGTTCACCGAGCCCTAACGGGGCGACAGTTGGCTGCCCTGGTGGAGCGACGCAGGAGCGCAACCCTGGGAAAAATAATCTCGATACCACCAAATTCCTGAAAGGAGGCCACCCCGAAGGCGTAATCATCCCGCAATTTTGTGCGATTTGATCAAGTTTAGCCGCGCCGATCGTTCTGCCGCCCTTTCAGGGCTCTGAACCTTGGACGTTGGCAGACCCAGGGTTGCGCTTCGCTGCACCCGTGGGCTTTGACCTGTCGCCCCGTTGGGGCTGGGATTCACCATTCGGCCCGTTGGGGTTAGAATGCAACGGTGGACTTCGCTTCCAGGACGCTAGTTGTCCTCTTTCAGTTCTTTGCCCGCGTAGTTGCGCCGGGCGGGCACCTGAATGACCTCGCGGGTGATCAGTTCGAGGGCGGTCAGCTTGCCGCCATAGACGCAGGCGGTATCCAGGCAGATGGAGTAGGGCCGACGGAATACCTCTGGGCGGGGGGTATGGCCGCAGATCACAAAGGGGGGGCCTTGCCAGTAATTCTGCCAGCTCAGAGCCTCGGGCAGCTCATTGCGGCGGCCCCACTTTTGGGAACCGGGGTCGTAATTTTGAATGTGGCAGACGATGTTGGCTCCTTGCTCACGCCAGGGGCGATCCGGCAGCAGGCCGCCGTGCACCAAGGCGATGCCGAGGGACGGGATTTCGAGCGAGACATCGAGATTTTCCAGAAAGAGCCAGTCTTCAGGCTCCAGGTCGCGGATGGTGCGCAGGTCGTAGGGCTTCAGGGCCGAGGCATCCCCATTACGGCGGTATTGCAGGAGGCGCTGCTCGTGGTTGCCAAGGAGACAGCGGGCGTTGCGAAGCCGACGGACGAAGCGGATGACGGCGTGGGAGTCTGGGCCACGGTTCACCAGATCACCCAAGAAAATAAAGCGGTCCTGGTGGGTGGGCATCAACCGCCGCCAGAGGGCGCGAAGCTCGTCGATGCAGCCGTGGACATCTCCGATGGCAAAAATACGCCCTTTATGCCCTCTCGTTCCTCCCACGAGGCTCTGGTTATGGGTTAAGTTGAGTTGAGAACAAGGTTTTATCCTGAATCGGGGCGATTTATTCCGCGAGTCCCCCAGATTCCGTGGATCAGGCGGCGGGTGCTGCCGTTGGGTGTTTTCGGGCCACGCTGGGTTGCGCTTTGGGAAGGGGCAGGGGAGGGTGAGGTCGATGAGTGATTTTTACGTTTCGGATACCGCTTGGCGGGCCATGGCAGCGCAGCATTTCGTCAGGGCGTTCTCGGCGTCGGTCGAGCCGCCGCTGACTTTCGAGAACACCTACTTTGCCCGGATTGACGCCTTGGTGGCGTCCCACGAGGTGCGCCGGGGGACGGCCTTGGATCTCGGCTGCGGGATGGGGGCGTCGAGCTTTCGTCTGGCCAGCCGATACCCTGCGGTAAGGGCCAGCGACCTGTCGCCGCGCTTTATTGCTACAGCGATCGACCTGCGTGCCGGGGATTGGCACGGTATCGAGGCGGAGGTGGGGCTGGTCGATCCGGAGTATCCCGCGCTCGCAGCGTCCGTCGGGTCGCGGGTGGAGTTTCGGGTGGCCGATGCCCTGGTGGAGGCCGAGGAAACCGCGCCGGTGGATTCCGTGCTGGCACTCAATCTGATCTGCCGCCTGCCGGACGCCCATCGCTTTCTCGCCGCGATGGAGCGGGCGGTCGCCCCCGGCGGGCTGCTGGTGCTGGCCTCTCCCTACACCTTCGGCGAAGCCTTCTCCCCGCCGGAGCGTTGGGTGCGTCAGGAGCCTCGCCCGTTGCCGGAGGCCGCAGCAGCGTCTCCCGCCCTTCTCGCACCGGGTTTATCCGCCACCGCTCACCTGGCGCAGTTACTGGGGCCGAAGTTTCGGCTTCTGTTGGCTCGTGACCTGACGTTCCCCTTCCGGGATGCCCCGCGCCGCCTGCACCTATCCACCAGCGAGGTCACCCTCTGGCGGCGCCTGCGGGACTGAATTGACCTCTCAGGGAAGAAAGGGGGCTTTCCGGGGGCAATTATCGAGCCGCGTTTTGGTCGCAGCCTGGTGGTGGCGTGGCGGGGTTGCGGATTATCCCTTGACCTACAGGGAGGGCGGGAGCCACAGTTTTGGGCTTCCGATGACCGATCCCGAGACCGCAGATTCCGCCATTTCCCGCCCACCCGTAACCAGCGCGACCAGCGCCGCCGACCTTCCGTCAGGTGCCCTCGACATCGTGGGAGGTGCCGATTACCAACCTCCGGCGATCGAGGGTAAGTGGCAGACCTACTGGCAGTCGGCAGGGACGTTCCGGGCGAAACAGCCGGGCGAGGAAGGTTGCCCAGCGGAAAAGTTCTACGTCTTGGACATGTTTCCGTATCCCTCGGGCACGGGGCTGCACATTGGGCACCCGGAGGGCTACACCGCGACCGACGCGTTGAAGCGTTTTGAGAAAGCACGCGGCAAGAACGTCCTGCACCCGATGGGTTGGGACGCCTTTGGGCTGCCGACAGAGCAGTTTGCGATCAAGACCGGTGAGCACCCGGCGATCGTCACGAAGCGCAACGTGGAGAACTTTAAGCGGCAGCTCGGGATGATCGGGCTGACCTACGACTGGCAGCGGGAGGTCAATACCACCGATCCGGGCTACGTCCGCTGGACGCAGTGGATTTTTCTGCAACTGTTTCACCGGGGCTTGGCCTATGTCGATGCCAAGCCGGTCTGGTTTTGCCCGGAGTTGGGGACGGTGCTGGCCAACGAGGAAGTGCTGCCCACGCCCGAAGGCCCCCGCAGTGAGCGCGGCAGCTTTCCGGTAGAGAAGCGTCCCCTGCGCCAGTGGGTGCTGCGGATCACTCAGTTCGCCGAGCGGCTCCTGGACGGCCTGGAGGGGCTGGACTGGCCGGAATCGACCAAGTCGTTGCAGCGGAACTGGATCGGGCGGAGCATCGGCGCGGAGGTCACCTTCGACTTGGCGGATTGCTCGGACGCCGACGGGAAACCGTGGCAGCTCTCGGTCTTCACAACGCGCCCGGATACGCTTTACGGGGCAACCTACATGGTGGT
>DAIQNO010000231.1:0-4484 GCA_036788355.1 Opitutales bacterium
AGGTTGGAGCTGGAGAAGCCTTTCATCTCCGGGAAAGCTTCACGCAGGTCGCTGGACAGACGGTCGATGACTTTGGCGCCCCAGCCCTGACGGGTTTGCCGTTCCAGTATTTCGCTGCCGATGTCGTGATAGAGCCGCACCAGTTCCTGATTGACGGCCAGCGCGGCGCGCTGCTGCGCGCCGGAGATGCGCGTCTTGAGACTGCTGAGCCAGTGTGCGTAGTCTGCCGGGATGATGGGTTTGCTAGAGGTCATGGCCGAGTTTTTCCAGGTGGGCGCGTATCATAGATTTCAGTTTCGCGGACCCAGCGAACCGGGCGGGCAGTTCAGCGACGAGGCGGTGCATTTTTTCCTCGAAGGATCTGATAGTTTGCCTCTTTTATTTGGTTTCTGGGGCGAAATGTCGTTCGCCAGTTCGGCTTCAATTTCCTCAATGCTCGGCAGATTCGTTTGCAGACGTTCGGGGAGGGACTGAACGAGTTGGTATTCGGCTACGCCGATGGGTTTGTTACTGTCCCGCAGGGCATACTCGGCGACGACACTATTTTTGCTTTTGCAGAGCAGGAGGCCGATGGTGGGCTGGTCGTCGGGGTGCTTGATCTGGGCATCCACCGCACTGAGGTAAAAACCCAGTTTGCCGGTGTGTTCGGGCTTGAAGGGGCCGGCCTTGAGTTCGATCACCACGTAGCAACGCAGTTTCAGGTGGTAGAAAAGGAGGTCAATAAAGAAATCGTCACCACCGACTTCCAACGGCACCTGTCGGCCTACGAAGGCGAATCCGGCCCCCAATTCAATGAGGAAGTGGGTGATGTGCTGGACGAGGGCGGACTCGATGGCGCGTTCTTCGGCCTCTTTGCTGAGTCCAAGAAAGTCGAGACGATAAGGGTCTTTGAGGGACTCTCGGGCGAGGTCGGATTGGGCTTGGGGCAGACGGAGATCAAAGTTAGTGATGGCCTGACCTTGCCGCTCCAGGCGCCGGGTTTCGATGTGGATGTCCAGCACGTTGCGTGACCAACCATGCTGGATGGCTTGCTGGGCGTAGGCAAGTCGCCACTCGGGAGACTTGAGGCGGGTGAGCAGCACGATATTGTGCCCCCAAGGCAATTGTCCAACAGCCTGTTGGACAATTGCGGGATCGGGCCATGCTTCGGCAAAGGCCCGCATGTAGAGGAGGTTGGCGCGGGAGAAGCCTTTCATTTCGGGAAAGGCGGCGCGCAGATCGCGGGACAGTCGCTCGATCACTTTAGCGCCCCAGCCCTGATCGGCCTGGCGGGCAAGGATGTCCTTTCCGAGTTGCCAGTAGAGGGAAATCAACTCGCGATTGACGGAGAGTGTGGCGCGTTGTTGCGCCTGATGGATGCGGGCCTTGAGGTCCGCAAGCCAAGCGGTGTAGTCGTCGGGGATGAGATCAGAGGCCATGGCCGAGTTTTTCCAGGTTGGCGCGTATCGTAGATTCCAGTTTCTTCCCGGTGTAGGCGAACAGGAGGTCCAGCCCGGCGCGGGCATCGGGTTCATTCATGCCGGCTTTTCCGCGATGGTGTGGGTGCGGTGGGCCTTGAGCGATTCGTCCACCATGTAGTCCACGATGGGGCGCGGGGTGTAGAACGAGCCAGTCTGCTTGCGGGCGGTGGTTTTGGTCTCCTCGTTGTAGGAGACGAGGGCCTTGGCCGGATCGAAGGCATCGCCGGCGCCGAAGAGATCGAGGAAATCCTGCGGCATGGAACCGGCGCCGGCGATGAATTTGTCGCTCTGGTAGCCCAGCCGGGCGAGAAACTGGCGGGCGGCGTCCTTGAGCGGGAGAGTCTGGAAATGGGCGAGGGCGGTTTTCATGGTTTTTCGTCGCGGGCGCTGTCGTCGGCGAGTTGCAGGGTGAGTTCCAGTTCGCGGCGAAGCTCTTCGCGGTCGGGCAGGTAGAGTTGGTATTTCTGGACGAAAAGCTGGCTGTTCATCTGGTAGGTGGCGTATTCGACGAGCAGTTCGTCCTTGTTCCGGGTGAAGATGATGCCGATGGGCGGGTTGTCGCCCTCCGCGTTCTCCTCGGCGGCGAAGTAGCCGAGATACATGTTCATCTGGCCGATGTCGTGGTGTTCGACGTCGTTGATTTTCAGATCGATGAGGACGAAACAGCGCAGGATGCGGTGGTAGAAAACAAGATCGACCCGGTAATGGGTGTTGCTGAGGGTGATGCGGTATTGTCGGCCGACGAAGGTGAAGCCTTTGCCAAGTTCGAGGAGGAAGGGCTGGAGGTGATCGCAGAGACGGGTTTCCAGATCCGTCTCCGAAACTTGGTGCGGCTCGGGGATTTTCAGGAACTCGAAGACGTAGGGGTCACGGAGCAGGTCGGCGGGCTGGGCGATGATCTGACCTTGGGCGGCAAGCTGAAGGATCGCGTCCTTGTCCTTTCCGGCAGCGAGACGGAGGAAGAGGGAGGTTTCTTTTTGACGTTTCAGCTCACGAACGGCCCATTTCTCCCGAATGGCCTGCTGTTCATAAAATCCACGTTCGAGAAGGTCGTCGATCTTCAACAACTCGACAATGTGCGACCAACTCAATTGGTGCGACAGCGTCGCACCTTTTGGGTAAGCGAGGTAGAACTGGCGAATTCGCACCACATTGCTGCGGCTGAAACCCTTGCCGTGGCGAAGGGTCAAGTCGCGGCTGAGACGGTCAAGCAGGCCCTTGCCGTAGACGGCACGGGCATTTCCTTCCTGCTCGAACTCGACGATGTCCCGACCTATTTGCCAGTAGGTCTCGTTGATGTGGACATTGACGGCCTGCGCCGCCCGGGCCTGTCCCGTGGCGTAAACCTCGGAGATTTTCCCCAGCAGGCTCTGGTAGCCGGTGTCGGTGGTGAGTTCGCTGCCGTTCATGCCTTGTCCTCCTTGATGACGAGCCAGGTGACGAGTTCGAGGTCGGTCTTTTCGTGGACCTGTTCCCGCGCGTTGGGCAGAACGAAGCCGCGCCCGGATTGGAGGCCGGAGGCGGCGCGTTTGCGTAAGGTGGCGGCGAGGGAGGCCACGGCCTTTTGCAAGAGCGCGTCGTAAACCTGCATGTCGCTGCCGTGATGGGTCTGCTGGTCAAACAGATGGCAGAGCGGGGCGTGGACTTCCGCCTTGCCCGAACAGAGGATCCGGTAGAGGTCGAGAATCTGCTTTGGATGAGCGAAGCCGAAGCGGACGTTGCCGTCGTCCAGGACGTAAACGAGGAAGTAGGGGTGGAGCGGGTTGATGGACGCGCTCGGCGCGGGCTTGGCGTCGGGAGCGTCGCCGCGCTGGCCCTCCAGCCGGAAGCAGAAGATGACGCCGGGGCCGATGGCTGGGTAGTCGGGGTGCGGGGGAACGCAGGTGTAGAGGCCGAAGGGGGCGGCTTCGAGGGCGGCGCGGTTGGCCTCAAGGTATTTCAGCAGCTCGAGGCGGAAGTCGTCGAGGGTAAATTCGGTGAGGGAGACGCTGTCGCCGAAGTCTTCGAGGTCGAGGACTTCGTCCTTGAGCCGGAGCAGTTGCTTGTCGCGGTAGCGCAGGTCATCGGCGATGAGGTCTTCGATTTCCTCGTTCTTGAGTACGTTGTCCTCCAAGGTGGCGGAGAGGTCCACGAGGGCCATCCGGGCTTCGACGCGGTTCTTGAGGTTGATGTATTTGTTGAGGTCTTCGGTGGGCCAGAAATTGACGAGATGAACGGTGTGGCCGGCGCTGCCGATCCGGTCGATCCGGCCGAAGCGCTGGATGATGCGGACGGGATTCCAGTGGATGTCGTAGTTGATCAGGTAGTCGCAGTCCTGAAGGTTCTGGCCTTCGCTGATGCAGTCGGTGGCGATGAGGAGGTCGATTTCGCCCTGTTGCGGCATGGAGGGAATCTTGGCGCGGTGCTTGGAGCGTGGGGAAAAGTTGGTGAGAATCTGGTCGTAAGCGCTCGCGCCGAAGGTAGTGCGGGTGTCGCCGCCGCCGCAGACGAGGGCCAGGTGGATGCCGAGGTCCTGGCGCGCCCAGTCGAGCAGCGAGTCATAGAGGTAGGCGGCGGTGTCCGCGAACGCGGTGAAGACCAGGACTTTCCGGTTCGGCTCGCCGAGCTTGTTCGTGGTCAGCTTGGCGACCTTGGCGGCGATGAGCTTCTTGAGCTCGGCCAGCTTGGCGTCGGTCGCGGGCGTGACATCCCGCGCGGCGTTGTAGAGGATGCGGAGCTGATCCTTGTCGCGCTTGAGCGCCTTGAGCCAGCCGTCGTCGCCATCGAGCCGGAGGTGGTTCAAGCGGAACTTCAACTTGCCGCCGACCTGCATGGCGTCTTCGAGGTCTTCGTCGTGGCCGGGGTCGTCGAGTTCGAGTTCCAGCTCTTCGGATTCGGGATTCTGCTTCGGCAGGGCTTGGAAGTTTTTGATCTTCTTTTCGAGCCCTTCGATCTTGGCGATGGTGCGCTCCATCGTGATCTCGAACGACTTCACGGAGCTTTCGAGGCGCTTGAGGAAGTTCACCTTCATCATGCCGATGAGGA
>DAIQNO010000232.1:0-4476 GCA_036788355.1 Opitutales bacterium
GGTTGGAGGGGAAGAGGAGGGCGTGGAGCATCGCGGCTTAAAGACGGGCGGCGTTGATTGGGTGGTGGGGTTTTCGGGTTGTCTGGGGGGCGGCGCGATGGTCGTGACCGGGAGGTGTCCGAGTCGTGACCGGGTGTTGACCGGGTGGTGGGTGTGGGTGGACGCTGTCGAGGGGGTTATTTTTGGACGATTTCCCAGCCTTGGTTGAGGAGTTCTTCGGCTTTTTTGAATTTGAGGGTCTGGGTTTCGGAGCCTTTGCGGATGGTGACGAGGTCGTTGCGTCCGAACTTGGGGAGGTCGCGGCGGGCGGGTTCGACTTTGGGGAGGTGGACTTCTTTGCGGGGGGTGCCGGTCTTGGCGGTGGCCGGGCCGGCGGCTCGAGGGGCAGCAGGAGACGTGCCGCTGGCGGCGGGTTGGGGGTCGGCGGCGGCAGCGGGGTCGGCGGCTTTGAGGGCGACGGCGGAGCCGTCAGCGCGGCGGGCTTCGGGGACGCCGGCGGTTTCGCTGGGGCCGACGGTGATGGCTTGCTGCTGGAGGCGTTGCAGCATCTGTTGCATGGCCTCCTGGGTGGTGGAGGTGCGGAAGGCTGCGGTGCACATCGCGCGGCGGATGCGGCCCATCATTTCCTGGAAGACGCTGAAGGCTTCGGACTTATACTCGACCAGGGGGTCTTTTTGGCCGTAGCCGCGGAGGGAGACGGCCTTGCGGAGGTCTTCCATCTCGGTGAGGTGGTCTTGCCAGTGGCGGTCGATGCTGCGGATGATGATGAGGCGTTCGAGTTCGACGACGCGCTCGGGGGTTTCGAGGCTGATTTTGTAGGTGTAGGCCTCGGTGATGGCGGCGAGGATGGCCTCGGTGAGGGCCTCGGGGGCGAGGTTTTCGAGGGCTTGGCGTTCCAGGGAGACGGGGAAGGTGGTGCGGATCCACTGGTAGAGGGTGGCAAGGTCGTCGGACGTTGGGATGGCTTCGTTGGGGCAGGCCAGATCGACGCGTTCTTCGACTTCTTCGCGGATCATGTCGAAGAGGATGTCGCGGGGTGCTTCACTCGTGATGGCGTCGTTGCGGATGCCGTAAACGACTTCACGTTGGCGGTTGAGGACGTCGTCGTATTGGAGGAGCCGCTTGCGGACGGAGTAGTGCTGGGATTCGACGCGTTTTTGGGCCGTTTCGACGGAGCGGGTGAGGAGCTTGCCCGAGAGTTCGGCGCCTTCGTCGAAGGAGTCTTGCAGGAGTTTGCCGAAGACGCCTTGGCTGGCGAAGAGGCGCATGAGGTCGTCTTCGAGGGAGACGAAGAACTTGGAGCGCCCGGGGTCGCCTTGGCGGGAGCAGCGTCCGCGAAGCTGGCGGTCGATGCGGCGGGATTCATGGCGTTCGGTGCCGATGACCAGGAGGCCGCCGAGGTCTTGGACGCCGGCGCCGAGCTTGATGTCGGTGCCGCGACCGGCCATGTTGGTGGCGATGGTGACGGCGCCGCGTTGGCCGGCGAGGGCGACGATTTCGGCCTCGCGCTGGTGGTGCTTGGCGTTGAGGACCTGGTGGGGGACTTTGGCCTGGGTGAGCAACTGGCTGAGCTGTTCGGAGGTGCCGACGGAGGCGGTGCCGCAGAGGACGGGTTGGCCGCGTCCGTGGGCTTCTTTGATGCGATCGACGACGCGGGCGAATTTCTCGCGGCGGGTCTTGAAGATGCTGTCGTCTTCGTCAATGCGGATGCAGTC
The DNA here is from genome assembly GCA_036788355.1 of Opitutales bacterium. GTDB lineage: Bacteria > Verrucomicrobiota > Verrucomicrobiia > Opitutales > Cerasicoccaceae > DAIQNO01. The sequence continues at coordinate 1,716 of DAIQNO010000232.1, forward strand.
GCGGTGGGTGGGCACGACGCGGACGTCGAGGCCGTAGATGTCGTGGAACTCGCTGGCTTCGGTTTCGGCGGTGCCGGTCATGCCGGCCAGTTTTTCGTAAAGTCGGAAGTAGTTTTGGATGGTGATGGTGGCGAAGGTCTTGGTTTCCTTCTCGATGCGGACGCCTTCTTTGGCTTCGACGGCCTGGTGGAGGCCGTCGCTCCAGCGGCGCCCCGGCATGGCGCGACCGGTGTTGGTATCGATGATGACGACCTTGCCTTCGACGACCATGTATTCCTTGTCGCGCTCGTAAAGGGAGTAGGCTCGGAGGAGCTGGCTGATGGCGTGGATAGTCTCGCTGCGCTTGGACATCAGCTCTTCGGCTCGGAGCTTGGCGGCAGTTTTTTGTTCTTCGTCGAGGTTTTTGGCCCGGTCGATCTCCATGAAGGTGGTTGGGAGGTCGGGCAGGGTGAAGGCGTCGGGGTCGTCGGGGGAGAGGGTCTGGCGGCCTTTTTCGGTGAGGTCGGCGGCCTGGGAGCGTTCATCGAGGACGTAGTAGAGTTCTTCGCGTTGGCGGTAGCGCTCTTCCTTCATGTGGTCGCCGTGCATTTCCGTTTCGAGTTTCTCGAAGGCGGTGCGCCAGGAGCCGTTTTCGAGGATAGTCATCAGGATTTTGTTTTTTGGCATCCCGAGCTTGGTCTGGTAGAGCTTGAGGATGGCGTCGTCGTGGTCGCCCTCGGGGTTGTTGAGTTCGCGTTGGGCAGCCTGGGCGATTTTGTTGCAATGGCGGGTCTGGAGGGAGACCAGGCGGGAGACGCCGGGCTTGAGTTCCGGAAAGGGCATTTCGCGTTCTTCGGGGACAGGGCCGGAGATGATGAGGGGCACGCGGGCCTCGTCCACGAGGATGGAGTCCACTTCATCGACGATGCAGAAGTAGTGGTCGCGTTGGACTTGGGTGGCGGCAGAGATGGCCATGCCGTTGTCACGGAGGTAGTCGAAGCCGAACTCACTGGAGGTGCCGTAGGTGATGTCGCAGGCGTAGGCCTGGGCTTTTTCGTCGGGCATCTGGAAGTGCTTGATGCAGCCCACGGTGAGGCCCAGGAAGCGGTAGAGGTGGCCCATCCATTCCGCGTCGCGTTGGGCGAGATACTCGTTGACGGTGACGAGTTGGCAGTTTCGCCCGGAAAGGGCGTTGAGGTAGAGGGGCAGGGTGGAGGTCAGGGTTTTGCCTTCCCCGGTCTGCATTTCGGCGATGTAGCCCTGGTGGAGGGCCATGCCGCCGATGAGCTGCACGTCGTAGTGGATCATCTGCCAGGTGCTCTCGATGCCGGTAAAGGTGACCTGCTGGCCGCAGAGGCGGCGGGCGGCGTTTTTGCAGGCGGCGAAGGCCTCTGGCAGGAGGGCGTCGAGGGCCTCGCGAGTGGCGGCCTTGAGCTTGCGCGGGTCGTCGGTGGCAGCCCGCACGGGGGCGAGAGCGGCCTGAAAGCGCTCCTTGAACTCGGCGGTTTTGGCGCGGAGGGCCTCGTCGGAGAGTTGCTGATACTGCGCCTCGATGGCGTTGATCTGCGCGACGACCGGCAGGCATTTCTTGTGGAAACGGCGGTGGTGGCTACCGGCGAAGAGCTTAAAGAGGGATCCGATCATCTGCTTGAGGGTGTCAGGGGGCGCTATTTTGGAAAAGGGGATGGTGTCGGGCCGCGCCGGGGGTGTCAACGGCGGGATTGGGGGCGGCAGCCGGGGCCTGGGCAGTCGTGAGGTGAGCGAGGAGGGGCGTAAGGGGGGTGAGGGGCTGATCCTAGTGAACGGGTGGTCGGAACGGTTGGTCTGAGTGAGGGGGTGACGTGGGAGGGTTAAGTTTGAGGGCGATATTTTCCGCAGGCATTACGTTACCAGAAACGGCGGGGGATTTCCAGGCTTCGCATCACTCCAGTGGCTCCAGAGCCATTTTTTTTACTAAGTCCTGTGGTTCAGGGATTTAAGTTGTAGGGCTTGGTGGATACGTTTTTGGGCCGGAAGGTGCCTCAGGGCAAGGTTGGCTGGGCCCCGCTGGCGTGGCGCCGCGTGGACGGTGCGCGGCCTCGCGGTGGGCACCACGGGCGCGGTGGGCACGGTGCCATTGGCGAGGCGGGCACTGTGCCACGGGCGACTCGGGTGAGAGTTTTACTCGAGGTCGCGGAAGATGTCGGCGAGGGGGAGGTGGAGGCCGATGGAGGCAAGGTGGAGGGTTTCGGTCGAGACCTGGGGTTTCCAGCCGTTGGCGCGGTGGTGGGTGCGCGCTTCGGGGAAGTCCTGCTCAATGAGGATGTATTCTTCGAGGGTGTCGATCTGGAGGTAGGCGAAGAGCTTCTCGCGGCGGTCGATGCGGTCGGTGGCGGGGGAGAGCACCTCGATGATGAGCTTGGGGTGGTGGAGGTGGTGGGTGTTCTGGCGGTCGCGAGGGTCGCAGGTGACGACGATGTCCGGGTAGTAGAAAAGCTCCTCGGTGCCGGGCACGATGTGGACTTTCATGTCGCTCATGAAAGCCTGGCAGGGGCCACCGCGCAGGTGACGCTCGATCTCCCCGGCGATCCGCAGGGCTAGGCGGTTGTGCCTTTTGGAGGCCCCGGCCATGCTGAAGATTTCGCCGTTGACGAACTCGTGGCGAACTTCGGCCTGGCTTTCGGCGGCGCAGTATTCCGCTACGGTCATCCGAGGAACACGTTGCAAGAGAGCCGTCATCGATCTGAAAGTCTCGGAAAACCGGGGTTGCGGCAAGCCGAAATGGGTGCCAGCGGGCTAGGGG
>DAIQNO010000233.1:0-4406 GCA_036788355.1 Opitutales bacterium
GGTGCGTCGCCAGCATTGCCCGATCTGTCTCCGCCAGGCCCCGAAACGCTGCACAACTGCGTAAGGTCTCGACCCAGGATGCTCGGGAATCGACGGTTGCCAGCGTCGGGCTCAACCCACGCTCACCGGTCAGGGCAGTTCTATCGACGGGCACGGAAGCCTCTGCACTACTGAAGGAGGCCGTTAAATTGCTCAGGCGAGGTTCAACACCGGCAGGTTGCATCCTTCCTAGCTGCAACCTTCACCAATCTGGGGCCAGCAAAATCGTGACGATGCGACCCGCCGAGCCTCACTCCGCCGACACCCAGTAAAAACCTCCGGAGATTTGACGGAGGTTGCCCGACCCCGCGTTGCCATCGTCAAAGCGAGCGTCGATGATCGGGAATAACTCGGGAAAGGCAGCCCCCGTAACTCCCACGGCAGAAATCACGCCGCCGGAATTCCTCAAGATGTTCCAAGAGCCGCCGATCGGCGTCGCTTCCGCAAAGTCGGCGGCTTTAATGTAAAGACCGAGGTCCCCGCTGACCCCTCCAGCGGCTGGCCAGTCTCCCGTCTCCAAAGAAAAGGTCTCGATCCCGTAACGAAACGACCTGAGGTTGTTGAAAAACGTCGTGATCCGGGCCTCTTGGCGGATTTTGTTAAACGACGGGATCGCCAGTGCCATCAGGAGGCCGATGATCACGACCACGATCATAATCTCCACTAACGTGAAGCCCCTGACTCGAAAAAATGAAGTCTTCATAGAAAGAGACTACTGCGAGGATACCCCAGCGACAACCCCGAAGTGAAGCGCCCAGAAAGCTGAAGCCTCGGAAAACCTGCACCGGCAAGGTAGAAGCTGCCCTTATAGGCGAAGAGCGTCTAGGGAGCGGCAATTTTCCCGTAGGATTGCCCATTTTCGCCCCCCGCTTGCTGCCAAAAAACCGTTTTGGCGGATCTTGAACTGACTTGGCAGACCGCCAAACTTCATACCTCGCAGTCCTCCATCAGAGCCGAGGGCGAGGCCGCGTCATCCCTCCGTTCCCGCGCCCCAGAGCCCCGTCCGGGCCATCCATTCCCAGATCAGCCGGAAACTCGGCGCAAAATTGACGGGACGCTCCTTGATGGCCTCCGAGACCTTGCTTCGGGACTTCCATTCCAAGGCCGCGACCTCGGCCTCAGGCGGGCAAAAGGGGCCTTCATGCACCGTGCGGTAAACCGCAATCCACTCCCACCCATTCTCCACGCAAGGAGGCAGTCGACCGAGGATTTCCAAGTCAGCAGCACGCACCACCACGCCGAGCTCTTCCTCCAGCTCCCGGATGGCGGCAGCCTCGTAGTCCTCGCCAGTGTCCACGTGGCCCGCACAGGAGGTGCTCCAGCAGTTAGGGTAGGCGTCCTTTAAGGCCGAGCGCTGCTGCATCAGCACCTGCTGTTGCCGGTTCACCACAATGACATGGATGGCCCGATGCCACAGACCTTGGGCGTGAACATCGGCCCGCCGCCCTCGGCCCACCACGCGATCTTCCGCATCGACCACATCCAGCAGCTCGTCAGGGTCTTGGGGAAGGCTGAGCGTTTCAAAGTAAAACAACCTCCCACTAAGATCACCCCGTGGCCTCAACCATCGCAACCCCAAGGACGAAAAAAACGTCTCCGACGGGCTCCTCGGCAGCTCTGTCGATACGGCCCCCGCCCTCACCGAGAAAACTTCAGGCCACTTCGCTCAACCTCTCCCACCGGAAACCCGCCCCACTACCCAGGCCGCTTTGCGGGTGGCCAGCTTCAGAAAATCCGGTTTAATCGAAGTGGCCTAGAGAAGCCTTTCGCCCCGCGCCTTCCAGCGGCTCGACCGCCCTAGTAAACCGCCAGCACTTTACCGCTCAGACCGTTGCCCAGGCGAAAAGTGGCCCCCGCTGCGAGGCCGTCGAGAGCGATGGCCACCGGCGAACTCGGTGTGATCAACGTCAGCTCCGCACCCTGAAAAGGCACCACCTCACCCCCTCCCAGACTGCCGACGAAAAACCACTCAATGGTCCCGCCCAGCGAGACTTGAGTCAAGGCACCGACCCCCACTGCGTGCATCGGCGGAGCACCAACGAGTGAGAACTTCTCCAGGGACTCGATCGCCACCGCAATCTCGCGGGCGTGGGTCGCCTGCCCGCGGGCTAAATAGGAGGCCTCCAGGCCCTGGGTCTCATACTTTTCCCGTGCCTTGGATTCCTCATCCGTGGCGTAGGCGGCGGCATCTCGGGAGGCAGCGGCGGTATGGCCCAGGTCGCGCCGCATCGCAGCGATCAACTCCCGTACAGCCACTGCTTTGTCCATGAAGCACGGCGTAGCGATTGCCGTGCCGAAAGACAACCAAAATCCACTTTACCAGGCTGGGCACGGCTGCGATCAAAACTGCCGGGAGGCGCGGGTCAATTTCGCCCGCAACGCCCCTGGGAGCGCCGGCGTCCCCGCCGGCCCGATTTAGGTGGAGTTTCCGACGAGGACGTCGGTGCTCCCAGGAGCGTCCCCGCCCGTGGCGCCCTCGTAACGCCCACTTGGAGGTCCGACGACCCGTCAGAAAGCTCCTGAGTGGGCCGGAAAAGCCCCTCAGTCCGTCTGGAGGCTCTTCAGCTCACTGAAGGCCCCTTTGGCGGCCAGCAGCTCCGAAGGCGTGCCCATCTCAATCGCCCGACCGTCCTTCATCACCACGATCAAACTAGCTTGGCGGATGGTCGAGAGCCGGTGGGCCACAATGAAGGTCGTCCGGCCTTGGATCAGGTTCTCGATCGCCACCTGCACCTCCCGCTCTGAGACCACGTCGAGGGCACTGGTCGCCTCGTCGAGGATAATCACCCTGGGGTTGCGGATCACCGCCCGCGCGATAGCCAGCCGCTGCCGCTGGCCCCCGGAAAGCTTCAGCCCGTTTTCCCCCACCCGTGTTTCCAGCCCCAGGGGAAGGTTACTGAGCACACTGCGGAGGTTGGCCGCGTCGATGGCCGCCCACACCTGCTCCTCGGTGTAGGCCTCCAAGCCGTAGGTGATGTTCTCACGGATGGTGCCCGAGAACAGTATCGTCTGCTGCGGCACCATCGCGATGTGCCGACGCCACGTCCGCATGTCGATCGACTCCATCGGCAGGCCATCGAGCAAAATCTGGCCCCCCTGCGTCCTTAAAAACCCGATCGCCAGTTGCATCAACGTGCTCTTACCCGAGCCCGACTCCCCCACGAAAGCCACGCAACTGCCCGGGCTGACGGCCAGGGTAAAGTCCGCCACTGCCGGGCGGTCTTGGCCAGGGTAGGTGTAGGTGACGTGGCGAAAGTCGATGTGACCCTCCACCTGCGTCACGACCTGCTTACCGGCGTTTTCCTCCAGATCGGGGCACTCCAGGATTTCCCCGAGGGAACGCACCGAGGCCATGGTCTTGGAAACCTGCGGCACCATGTTCAGCAGGCCCTGCACCGAACCGACCACCATCTGAAACAGCGACGCATAAAGGGCAATTTTATCCAACGGCAACTGGTGAAAGATCACCAGGTAGGTCACTGCCGCAGTGATGCCCAGCACCGCCGACAGAAACACCACGAAAGCCGCCGCGCCAAAAACCGCATTGATCGCATCCACGCTTCGCCCCCGCTCCCGGACGTGCTGGAGCTGCCCCGTCACCGCCAGCAGCTCCGTCTCCTCCACCCCGTGGGCGCGCGTCACCGGCACCATCGCGATCATCTCGGAAATCCGCTGCGACATGCTCTCCACCTCGACCCGCAGGGCCTCGTTGCGCACCTTCATCTTACTCCGGAAAATGTGCATCAGCCCCAGGGCTACCGGGGTCGCCAGGACGTAGCCGAGGGCGACGATCGGGTCCCGACTGAGGGTCAGTGCAAAGGCGAAAACGATCCCCAGGAAGGCCCCGATGGCGTGCGAAAAATAGACGTCCCCAAAGCGCACCAGCTCATCGACATCCCGCAACACCTTGGACTGCAACCGCCCCGACTCCCGCTCCCCGTGAAAGTGCATCGATAGCTGCTGCATCCGCCGCACCAGGGCCGCCCGCAGCCGCAGTTCCATCCCCCGCGTGGCCTGGCTCGTCGCCCGCACAAACCAGACGTGCAACGGGATGTTGGCCACCAAAATCACCAGGTAAGCCCCGTAAAAATACATCAGGTAGCCCCAGGGATCCGCAAAGCCCCCCTGGGCCACCCGGATCGACTCCGCCACCACCACCGGCATCAAAAACGACGGCGCCGTCTTTAACAGGTGCAACCCCGCAATCCGCAGGTGCTGCCACCACGGCAGACCGAGCAGGCTAAAGTAGGTCTTATGCGGCTGGACACTGCTGTAGGGCCGCTCAAGCTCAGGGGTGATGATCGCCATAAATGCACCGGGCTTTAACCCGTTATTAAGCCCTTGAGCATAGCGAGTTAATAGCCCGC